>NZ_SMKJ01000302.1:0-8060 GCF_004348615.1 Micromonospora sp. KC207 | reverse complement strand
CCCGGCCGCCGGCCCGCCCGCCGGGGTGAGCCGGCGGGGCGTTAGCCGCACCGGTCACCGCCGCCGGTCGCCGGCCGTCAGCTCAGTTCGTGGTAGCGGCCTCGGTAGTGCAGCAGCGGGACGCTCTCCTCCCTCAGGCTGATGCACTCGATGGTGGCCTCGACGAGCAGCGCCCAGCCGTACTCGCGGGCGGTGTCGAGCCGGCACCCGGCCCAGCCGGCGGCGTCGGCGGGAACCGGGCCGTACTCGGTTTCGGTCCAGGCGTCGGTGGCGAAGAGCCCGCCCGGCGACGGGAACAGGCCGGCGAACCGGTCGGCGAGCTGTCGGTGCGGTGGGCCCAGCGGCGTGACGGCGAACCGCCCCGCCGCCTCGACCGCCGCCCACAGGTCCGACTCCGCGTCGACCAGGCCCAGCAGCCGGTCCGGTTCGCCCTCGGCGACCAGCGTGGAGGAGACGGTCAGGCCGGCGGGGCCCGGCGCGGTCCACAGGGTGACCGGTGCGGCGAGGCGGCCGCGCAGCCGCCGCGCCGGGGACTTCTGCCCGGCCGGTACGGCGAACGGGTCGACGTGGTGGATCTTGGCACCCGGCTCTTGATTCACGTGAAACATTCTGCCCGTCCCGCCGTCCACGGGCCGTCGGTCGGCCCTCGACACCGACCCGGATCCGGTCGACGGGTACGGGCCGGGCCGACCGGCAGGACGTGTCGCTCCATGCCTGGCCGGGCGGGTAGATCATCGCCCGACCGGGAACAGGCTCCGCATTCGACCCGGGGACGGGGTCACTCGTCGGAGCGCAGAAAGCGGCGGGCAGCGGCCAGCACCTCGGGGTCGGTGCAGCCGACGGCGTACCCGGCGATTCGGCGGCTGATGTCCCGCCCGAGCAGCCAGCCTCCGATCCGGTGCGCGACGGGGCGCAGAAAGGCCGGCCGGCACCGGAAGTGGTACCGCCAGGTGGCGACCGACGTGCCCGGCTGCGGGCCGGGCGCGAACCGCCACCCGCCCGCGAACATTTCGAAGAACCACGGGCCCCGAACCATCTTCATCCCGACGTGGCTCGGCGGCGCGAAGGAGACGTACTCGCTGACCATGGTCAGGCCGTGTCGGGAACGGGTGACCGTGCGTACACCCTTGCCGGGGCGCGTGGCCCCGTCGGCGAAGTGTTGCTCGCGGACGAACGGGTCCCAGCGGTACCGCACCGGCGCGACGGTCTGCGACACCGCGAAGGCCAGCTCGGGCGGCACCGGCACGATGATCACCGACTCGACGACAGGCATCCGCCCATTGTGCCGCCACCCGCCACCCGCCAGCCCGAGCACGAGCAGCTAGTGCGTCGCCATGATGCGGGACAACGCGACCCCCCGCTCGTTGAACGCGTGGAGCACGTGCCGCAGGTGGTCTTTCAAGCCCGCTGTGCCGAGCCGTCCACTGCACCCCTGAGGCGGGCGTGGCGGCGGGGCGTGCGGGGCGCTCCTATCGTTTCGGGTATGAGTCCCGTGACGCCGCAGCAGCTCGCTCAGGCCCGTGTCGTGGCCGCCGACGCCGTACTCCGCAACGAGGTTGACTTTCGGGGCTACCCGCACCGACACCTCGCGGTCGCCGCCCGCCCGCGTCTCATGAGCAGCGGCGTCACCCAGCTCATGGAGGCCGTCGAGTACCTTTCCCACTACGGGTGGGACCTGGTCAACGCCAGCTCCGTCGGCAACAGCAGCCTGTTCTACGCCTTCCTGCGTCGCCGCTGAGCAGCGCCGGTCAGGCACGACCGCGCAGGCACGCCCCGGTCAGGCACGCCCCGCGCAGTGCCGTGGCTCAGCGGCGCGGGGTAATGGCCGTCAACAGCTCGGGGGTCCGCCGGTCCAGCACGTCCCCGGCGAGGTACGCGCCGAGCAGCGCCGCGCCCAGCCCGTACGCGAAACCCAGCGGTGGGGCCAGCCAGAGCCAGGCGTCGCCGAGCAGCGCCGCCGCGACCACCATCGGCACGCTCGCCGCCGCCGCGCCGAGCATCGACAGCAGGGCGAGGAAGCTCTTCGCGCCCCCCGCCCCGCTGTTCGTCGCGAACGGGTTGCTCGTCTCCGGCAGCGAGTACGCCCCCAGCACCGAGACGAAAGCGCTGATCGCCAGCCCCGCCCCGTACGAGGCGACCAGGCTGCCCGCCATCACGCCCAGCCACGCCGGCTGACCCAGCACCATCCCGAGCAGGACCGCGACGACGCCGAGCATCGGCAGCACGTACACCGAGAACGCGGCCATGCGGGCCAGCAGCTCCAGCCGGCCGGGCACCCCGGCGACCACGTTGGCCGCGTACGCGCTGCCGTCGAAGCCGAACTGGTTGGCCAGGGTCACCGAGGCGAGTGCCCCGACGACGATCATCGAGAGGCTGACCAGCATCGGGGAGGAGTTGGGGGCGGCGAGTTCCATCCCGTCTCCGGTCGAGAAGCTCGCCCCGCCGAAGTTGACCATCACCGGCACGAAGATGCCGATCACCGCGATGGTGATCAGGTTGGCCCGCCGTCGGGCGTCCCGCCACCAGTAGCGACAATCCCGGGCCACCAGCGCGCCGAACCGGTCCCGCCGCGCCCAGCCGACCGCCCAGGAAAAGAGCTGCCCCACCGCCCCACTGTGGGCCCCGGTCGGGCCGGTGCCGGCCCTCGTCGAGCCGCCGCGGGCCTTGGCCGGGCCGCCGCCGGCCGCGCCGACCATGGCCGACTCCAGCGATCGGGACCACCACCACAGCAGCGCGCCGATCGTCAGCGCGGTGATCAGCAGCTTCACCGGCACGGCCCAGGCCCGTCCCTCGGCCACGTCGACGCCGACGGTCCACGGCGCGCCGAACGGGGTCCAGCCGACGATCCGCGCCACCCCGGTCAGTCGGTCCCAGTCGGCCTGCCGAACGGCAGCCAGCGCCACGATCTGCAACGGGCCGAGCAGCGCGGCCAGCACCGCCAGCAGCACGGCCGCCAGGTCGCGTACCCGACGGGACCGCAACATGGTGGCGAAAGCGCTGGTCATCGCCCGGCTGGCCGCGACGCACAGCAGCAGCCCGGCGACCACCCCGACGGCCGCGACGAGCGCCGCCGCCGCGCCGCCGAGCAGGCCCGAGGTGAGCACCAGCCCGCCGGCCGCGATCAGCGCGGCCACCGCCGGGACGCTGACCAGCGCGGCGGCGAACAGCCCGGTGACCAGGGTGCGGCGGGACAGCGGCAGCAGGGCGAACCGGGCCGGGTCGAGTGTCTCGTCCACGCCGAAGAAGACCAGCGGCAGCAGTAGCCAGCCGAGCACCAGCAGACCGCCGCCGAACGCGGCGGTCATCAGCGCGTACGTCGGCTCGTCGACCAGCCCGGGTGCGGCCAGCAGGAAGAAGCCGGTGCCGGCGAACCAGAGCCCGGCGATCACGCTGCCCGCGAACATGGCGACCCGCCAGCCCTGGCCCCGGAAGTTGTTGCCCATCACCCGCAGTTTCAGCCGGACGAAGTGTCGGGCCGAAACCGGGCGGACCCGCTCGACCGCCGGCCCGTCGGGGCTGGTCACCTGGCCGGCCGTGCCGCCGCCTTCCCGCCCGCCCGAGCTGGTCACCGGGAGAGCCACGCCAGCTCCTCGCCGGTCGCGGTGCGCCCGCCGACCACCTCGACGAACACGTCCTCCAGCGAGCGGTCCCCGCGCACCTCGTCGAGGGTGCCGACCCGCTTGATCGTCCCCTCGGCGAGGATCGCGACGTGCGAGCAGAGCCGCTGGACGACCTCCATGACGTGGCTGGAGAAGATGACCGTCCCGCCGCCGACGACGTAACGGTGCAGGATGTCCCGGATGAGGGCCGCCGACACCGGATCGACCGCCTCGAAGGGCTCGTCGAGCACCAGCAGCCGGGGCCCGTGCAGCAGCGCGCAGGCCAGGCCGATCTTCTTCTTCATGCCGGCGGAGTAGTCCACCACCAGGGTCCGGCCGGCGTCGCCGAGGGCGAGCACGTCGAGCAGTTCCGCCGCCCGCTGGTCGACCACCGCCGGGTCCATGCCGCGCAACAGACCGTGGTACGCCAGCAACTCCGCCCCGCTGAGCCGGTCGAACAGCCGTACGCCGTCCGGCATCACGCCGAGGAGCTGCTTCGCGCGGACGGGGTCGGCCCACACGTCGTGCCCGAGCACCCGGGCACCGCCCGCGTCGGGGCGCAGCAGCCCGACCGCCATGGACAGGGTGGTGGTCTTGCCGGCCCCGTTGGGGCCGAGTAGCCCGTAGAACGAGCCGGCTGGCACGTCGAGGTCCACGCCGGCCACCGCCACCTTGCCGTCGAACTGCTTGGCGAGGCCACGCAGCACGAGTGCGGAGTGCTCATCAGTCATGTATCGACCGTATACAACGTGGTCTTCGCCCGCTTCCGTCAGGGCAGACCCCCGTCTCCTCCCCGGGCAGGAGACGGCTTCCCGCCTTCCCCGGCTTGCCCCGCCTCCGCGCGCCCGCCTCCCTCAGCCGGCCCGCTGGGGCGGTCCGGGGGGAGAGAGAAGGGCACCCTTCTCTACCGTAGGCGTTAAGAAGGGGCCCGTCCTTCAGCAAGGAGCGCTTCGGGGAAGTGCAGGCGCAGCATGGTGCCGGCCACGTCGGGCGGCAGCCGCCGCCGGGACGCCACCGACACCGCGATCATCACCGTGAACGCGAGCGGGACCGTCCATGCGGCCGGCTGCGCGGTGAGCGTGGCCGGCCAGCCGGACAGCGGCGGGCCGAGCACCGTGACCAGCACCGCGCCGATCGCCGCCCCGCCGCCGGCCAGCACCCCGGCGGCGGCGCCCACGTCGGTCAGCCCCCGCCACCAGATGCCGAGGACCAGCAGCGGGCAGAAGCTGGACGCGGCGACCGCGAAGGCCAGCCCGACCACCTGGGAGACGTCCATCCCCGAGACGTTCAGCGCGAGCACCGCCGGCACTCCGCCGGCGATGATCGTGGCCAGCCGGAAGCCGCGCACCGAGCCGCGCCCCAGCACGTCCGTGGAGATCACCCCGGCCACGCTGGTGAGCAGCCCGGACGAGGTCGACAGGAACGCGGCAAACGCCCCTGCGGCGACCAGCGCGGCGAGCAGCCGGCCGGTCGTGGAATCGCCCAGCGCCGCACCGGGCAGCAGCACCACCACCGCGTCGGTCTGCCCGGTGATCAGTAGCTGCGGGGTGTAGATCCGGCCCAGCACCCCGTACAGGGTGGGCAGCAGGTAGAACGCGCCGACCAGGGCCAGCACCACCAGCGTGGTGCGCCGGGCCGCCGCGCCGTCGGGATTGGTGTAGAACCGCACCAGCACGTGCGGCAGCCCCATGGTGCCCAGGAAGGTGGCCAGGATCAGCGAGTACGTGGCGAACAGTCCCCGGTCGTCGTCCCCGGCCGCGCTGGGCAGCAGCCAGTCGGCCGCGTCGGTGGCCGTGCCGGAGACCTGCGGCACCGGGTCGCCGGCGGCGAAGTCGAGCCGGTCGCCGGGGCGTACCTCCCGGATGTCGCCGTCGGGCATGGTGAGGGTCGCGCGGTGCTCGACCACGACGGTGGTCGCGGTCCGGAACGCCGGCCCGTCGGGCGGGGTCACCGCCGGGCGGGCGTCGGCCTGCCACTGCAACACCAGGAAGATCGCGGGTACGGCAAGCGCGGTCAGCTTCAGCCAGTACTGGAACGCCTGGACGAAGGTGATCGCCCGCATTCCGCCCAGCGCCACGTTGGCGGTGACCACCACCGCCACCACGATCGCGCCGACCGGGTACGCCGCCCCGGTCAGCGTGGCCAGGGTCAGCCCCGCCCCCTGGAGCTGCGGCACCAGGTACAGCCAGCCGATGAAGATCACGAATCCGGTGGCGAGGGTACGCAGCCGGCGCGAGCCGAGCCGCAGCTCGCAGAAGTCCGGCAGGGTGAACGCCCCGGAGCGGCGCAGCGGCGCGGCCACGAACAGCAGCAGGGCCAGGTAGCCGGCGGCGAAGCCCACCGGATACCAGAGCACGTCCACGCCGTACTTGAGGATCATCCCGGCGACGCCCAGGAAGCTCGCGGCCGACAGGTACTCCCCGCCGATCGCGGCGGCGTTCCAGGTCGGGCTGACCGAGCGGGAGGCGACGAGGAAGTCGGAGGTGGTCCTCGCCAGCCGCAGCCCGTAGAAGCCGATCCCGACGGTGACCAGGGTGACCGCGACGATCGCGGGGACGACGTATTCGTTGCCCATCTCAGCGCTCCGGCCGCTGGACCAGGTCGGTGAAGTCCTGCTCGTTGCGCTCGGCCAGCCGCACGTACGCCCACCCGACCGCGATCAGGAACGGGAAGGAGACCAGCCCCAACAGCAGCCAGGGCAGGTTCACCCCGAACACGGTGAACCGGCCGACCGAGGGCGCGATGGCGAACAGCCAGGGCAGGCCGCCCAGCCCGATCAGCACCACGAGGCTCAGGCGCAGCGCCAGCGCGAGCTGGGCCCGGACCAGGCCCCGGACCAGCGCCTCGCCGACGCGGGTCTGCTGGGCCAGTTCGGCGCGGGCCCGGTCGGCGTCGGGCTCCCGGCGGGACACCTCGGCCAGCACGATCCGGGTCCGGCCGGGCGCGGTCGGTGCGCCGCCCGTTTCCGTACCCGCGGTTTCGCCGGCCGTCCAGTCCGGCGTCTCGTTCCGGACCGGTGCCCGGGGTGCCGGTACGGGATCGTCGGGTGCGGCCACCCCGGCAGTCTCGCCCGATCGGTGGGATTGTCAAGACCAGTAGGCGGCGCGGTCCCTGCGCCGCTGCGGGTCACCTGTTCCAGCAGTCCACGGGCGGTGCGTCGAGCAGCGCCGGCACGAGCAGGTCGCGGGCGGTCGCCCGGCCCAGGTTGGCGGTCCGGACGTCGTCAGCCGGCAGACTGGCGGCGATGTCCCGCAGCGCGCAGGAGCGAAGCTGCTCGGGCAGTCGGGCCAGCGCCGGCACCGCGTCGGCCGACAGCCCAGACAGGTACGACACGTCGATCCTGCCGGTCTGCCGGTACCGGTCGACGTTGTGTTCGGCGACCAGCCGGTCCGGGTTCACAGCGGCCAACCCGAGCAGGGCGAGCACCGCCGTACCCACCACCAGCGCGGGCAACCGGCCCGCCCGTAGCAGCACCACGGCCACCCCGACCAGCACGAACAGGGCCCCGAGCCACAGTTCGACGGTGGCCACCACCAGGCGCAGCCGGGTCGCCCCGTACGCGTCGGCGTAGACCTGCATACGGTAGAGCGCCGAGGCGACGACGACCAGGCTGAGCGCGGTGAGCGTGCCGAGCAGGACGCGGATCAGGACCCGGTCGGCACGGGTGGCGCGGGGTGCCCAGCGGATCGCACCGGCGATCACCAGCAGGGTCAGCGCGGAGACCGCGAGCAACTGCCAGAACCCACCACGGGCGTACTGGGCGTAGCTGAGGCCGGCGGTACGCAGCACGTGGGCCGAGCCGCCGAACAGCACGGTGAGTTGCACCAGCACGAAGGCGGCGAAGAGGGCGTCGAGCAGGGCCAGCGGCACGGCCCACTCCAGCCGGCGGACGGGCCTGGCCGGGGCGGTCCGCAGCCTGTCCGGGTCGGCTGGTGCGACCACCAGGTACGCCGCGCCGAGCAGCCCGCCACCGATCAGGGCGAGGCGGAACAGCCAGCCGACCACCCCGCCGGGGGACACCGCCGGCAGCAGGCCGGCGAGCAGGTCGGCGAAGACCACGTCGGCGGAGGAGAGGAGCAGGCCGAAGACGAGCAACAGCCCCACCGAGGCGGCGACGGTGGCGAGCGCGCGCCCCAGCGTCGAAGCGGCCGGGCCGAGGCGGCGGGCTCCCCGTACCGCCCAGGGCAGCGCCCGGAACGGGGCGGCCGGGGTGAGCAGGACGGCGGCCAGCATGCCGAGCGGCGTCCGGGCACCCACCATCGCGAGCGCTCCGGTGACCACGGCGGCCAGCAGGCAGAGAGTGAAGAGCCAGCCGGCGGCCCGGACGTACCCGACCGAGACGAGGGCGATGGTCGCGGCGGCCCAGAGCACCCGGGCGGCCCGCCCTGGCGCCCCCGTGGCGTCGGGACGTGCCGCCCCCGCTGTGGCCTCGACGGCCGGGGGCGTGGCAGGGGCAGGGAC
>NZ_SMKJ01000301.1:0-8086 GCF_004348615.1 Micromonospora sp. KC207 | reverse complement strand
GCCGAGCACTGGGTGCACCTACGCACCACCAACCCGATCGAGTCGACCTTCGCCACCGTCCGGCACCGCACCAAGGTCACCAAAGGCCCCGGCTCCAAGGCCGCCGGCCTCGCGATGGCGTTCAAGCTGATCGAGGCTGCCAGCAGCGGTGGCGGGCGGTCAACGCACCGCACCTGGTCGCCCTCGTCCGCGCCGGCGCCCGCTTCGAACGCGGCCGCCTCGTCGAACGGGTCACGACCGAACCCATCACCTCCGACACCGCAGCCGCCTGATCAAGATTTCTCATCCACAAGTCTTGACTATTGCTCTCACGCCCGCCGCCGGATGACCTACACGCCAACCGCGGTGCCGCTGGCGTACCTGCCTCCTGCCGGGAAGTTCCCGGACGAGTCAAGGTCGCAGAATTATCCCTGGCAGCAGCCCGGCGAGCCCCGCTCCCCCAGGCAGGTGCCAGAGTTCGATGTCGGGGTTTACCCGACCTTTGCGCCGAGGTAGTTGAGGAGGCGACCTGTGCCGAACCCTGAGTTCGGTGGTGTCCAACCGGCACCGTTCGAGCCCGTGCCCTTCCAGCCGCATGAACGCGAGATCCACCGGCTTCTGGGGGTGATGGGCGATGCTCCAGCCGACCAGTATGCCGATGCCATTCGCATCCTTCGCGGGAACCCGCCGCTACAGACCCGCTCGCTCATCCTGGCGCACATGGCTCGCGAGATCGACTCGGCGCTTCGCGAACTGCTCTACTCGCTCGTCCCCGTAGAGGTGCAAGACCGTCTGGAGGCCGAGAAGCCGGAGGATCGACGAGACCCGGACCGCGCGCTGGTGATTGACGAGATCTGCTCGGCGCTCGGGTTCGACAGCACCGACGAGATCCGTTCCGTCTGGAAGAAGTCGGGGGCGTGGCATAACGCCGCCCACCGTGGCGCCCTGCTCGCCAACCGCCCGGCTGACGCGGCGTTCATCGAACGTTGGGACAGGCTTGGCACCGTCCTCAAGGTGGTACTGCGTGCGTACGAAGGGTCGTTCACCCGCGCCCTGCCCATGATCGACGAACTCGCGACCGCCGCTTCGATCACCAAGGAGAAGGTCTCACACCTCCTGAATAGGGTTCCTAACAGCGCGCCGGCCTTGAACCGCTTCTTCGAGCACGCATCGGCTGCATGGTTCCCGCACCTGTTGAAAAGGAACTACTTCCGGTCGCCGCCGCCGTTGCAGCCTTCCGAAGACGGCCTGCTGACCTACAAGCCGTGGCCGCCAGGGCGCTACCTCATCAGAATGATGCAGGAGCCGAAGCTCGTGCCCGATGTCATCGACGTGGTTCTCCAGTTGGAGACCGACAACCCCCAAGCCGCCGAGACCGTCGCTGATGTTGCCCTCGCGGCGCCTATCGCACTCGCGCGCCCGTTGGCCGGGAAGATCGCTCAGCTGCTCCGGTCGCCTGCCCAGTGGGCCCTGCCGTCCAAGGCAACCGAGCTGCTCCCCAGGCTTGCCGCCGAAGGCCGGCTTGATGAAGCCGCCACCATCCTGGCTGAGCTGCTACCTTCGCCGACCCGGCGGGGCGCGGGAGGTGGTTTCATTCCGTCCGAACTCGTCATTCAGCTCTTCCCGCAGCTAGGTGTGCCTGGGCTGGCTGTCATTGCGGCCCGTCTCGCGCAAAGAGAAGACGGCGGGCGTGATGAACTGAGCTACTCCCGCATCTGGTGGCCTGACATCACGTCCGGCAGAATCTTCAGAGCGCGCGACGAACTGGTCACCATGCTGCGCGACGCTGCAATCGCCGTCGCCACCGAAATCGGCCCAGAGCAGGTTGTGTGCGTGCTCGACGCGCACCCAGGCGGCATCTTCCGTCGCCTTGCACTGCACATCCTGCTCCTGAGCCCAGAACCGGAGCTGGTCAGCGCGTGGCTGACAGGGCCGGCCCTGTTTCACAACCGGGACTGCTTTGTCGAGTACGGACATCTGTTGGCCACCCACTTCGGCAGTCTTGAACCCGACGACCGCAATCGCGTGCTGGCACTGATCGACCAAGGGCCTATACACACCGACGACCCGGCGGCGATCAAACGATGGAAGCACCGACAGCTCGCGCGGTTCGGCGACGCGCTCCCCGGGGCATACCGTGCCGAAAAGGAGGCGCTGGTCCGGGAACTCGGCGACCCCGACATCACCAACCACGTAATCGAGTTCAAGGACCGTGGCAGTGCAGATCGGGTAGATCTGCCGCTACCAGCGCTGGATGAGATGACCGACGACGACCTCATCTCTTCCCTGACGGGATGGACGCCGACCGGGCGCTGGGACGATCCCGATAGGGACGACCTACGCCAACGAATCCAAGTCGCTGCTGCGAAGAGCCCGCGCCGCTTCGCGGCGCTCGCTCCCCGGTTCCTAGACCTTAACCCCACCTACGCCCGCGGTCTGCTAGAAGGACTCCGTCAGGCGATCGAGTGCACCGATGACCAGCAGGGTTCGGTCGCCGCCTCGGTTGCCGACTGGCAACCCGTACTCGACTTCGCCGCCGCGTCCCTGGCCCAGCCAGCCCAGCTACCAGAACGTCCTACTCAGGGCGACGGCGAGGAGGACCCAGGCTGGAACTGGGCTTGGCAAGAACTGGCCGAACTGCTGACCGCCGGCCTGCGCAGCGACATCCCGCAGGCCAACCTCGAACAGGCCCTCGTGGTAATCAGCCAACTTCTCGACGCCGACGACTCGACCGACGATGACGGCCCGCCCTTCGAGACAGCGATCAACAGCATCGGCGGCAACGCCTGGATCGCGCTGCTCCAATACGCCATCCGCCTACATAGCCCTGCAGCGCCCGTGCTCGACACCGCCGTCCGCCAGCTGCTCGAAAAGCACCTCAACCCGGCACGAAGGCCAAACTCACCGATCCGCAGCCTCTACGGCTACAAGATCCACGTCTTGAGTGCACTGGACGAACAGTGGACACGTCAGCACCTCGACGAGATCTTCCCCCACATCACTAAGCCGGGCATCGCGTCGGCTGCTTGGAATGCCTACCTGATGTACGGACGGCTGACCGTAGAGACGGCAACGCTCCTGCATCCGTTTTATCAGTGGCACACCATGTCCCTTAGCCATGCCCCGGAGACGGCCCCTCCCATCGAAGGCGCGCCGCACGAGCAGCCCGAGGATCGCCTGTTGGAGCACCTCGGCCTGCTTTACCGGGACGGCGCGATCCCGCCACACACAGGCTGGCTCGCGGACTTCTTCAACCACGCGCCGCTGCGCCTACGCGCACGCCTCATCGAACACATCGGCTGGCAACTGCACAGCGTGGACCAGCTCGACCAAGACCAGACCAACCGGTTGAAGGTTCTATGGGAGGAGCGCCGAGATGCGGCCACTCAAGCCGGCGGTGACGCAGCAGAGCTTGCCGGCTTCGGAGTCTGGTTCAGCTCCGGGAAGCTGCCCGACGCCTGGGCGCTCGATCAGCTCAACCAAGCCCTCGCCGCCGGAACAACGCTCGCCTCATGCGATGACATCGCCGAACGTCTCACAACGCTTGGTGCCGACGAACTGACCGAGTCGGTAACCGCCATTGCGGGACTGGTGGATGCACCCGACCGACCCTGGTTCATCAGCAGCGCTCGAACCTCCATCTCCGCCGTGCTGCGCAACGGCTTGCAAGCTGCCGACCCCGAAACCCGTCGGAACGCCGAACAGACCGTGAGTCGCCTCGTCGCCCGAGGCCATAGCAATTTCGGATCCCTGACCGAAGCCACCGCTGGTGGTGATCAGCCGCCAACGACCGTCGATCAAATCGAGGATGCCGCCGACGGTAGGCGATGAGTTCGTTCCCCCCATCGCCTTGTACTCAGCGGTCCAGCTTCACCGCAGGCGCTGCCTGACCCCAACACCGTCAACGGTCGCGGTCACGGCACTAGCCGCAAACCGCTCGCTATGGTGCGTGACCAAGGGTTGTGGTGTCGGATGTGAGACCGTGCCGATGACAGCACGCCCGATCTTGGCGATAATCCTGTGCTCGGTCGTGCCGGCGGGCAGGCGTCATCATGCTGGCTCGCTGCGGAACGATACGCCGAGTTGAGGAGCAGCGAGTCGTGAGCAAGCTGTCGTTGCCAGACAAGACCTTTCTAGAGGCTGTGCTGGGCATGAGTGGTGGCTATGTCCTAGACCTCACAAACACATCATTTGCGCAGCTATTCGATGACCTCGCCATCGACATTTACGAGGATAAGTACGCTGAGTACGGAGTGTCGAAGGCGAACAAGTTGAGGACGCTGTGGAAGATCGGCTCAGATTTCCAGGTCGCATCAACGCTCGGCACCCTCGCGGACTACATCGAAGCCAAGCAGGCCGCTCCGGGCTCTTCGGGTCTTCGCGAGAAGATCACGGAGGACCAGATCGCCAAGATCCGAAGGATCGCTGCGGAGCTCGATGGTGCGCCGTCTACTGGTATGGGGCAGACAACGTCGGACGGCGACGTAGCTGACCCCACGCCCGCCATCTTCACTACCGAAGCGACGGTGTTAAAGAACAAGATTCAGATTGAGATCCACGGGGACATCTACAACCACATCGGGCAGTACCTGGCGACCGGGGACTACTTCCATGCAGTCGAGGAGTCCTACAAGCTGGTGCCCGGGAAGCTCCGCGAGATCACGGGCAAGGAGAAGGCTTCGGACGCCTTCAACAACAGCGCCCAGAATACCGCACACTACGAAGCCCTGTTCGGTAAGGCGACATCTGCCAACGACGCGGAAGCAGACTTCTTCCGAGGTATCGGCTATCTACACTTGGGTGTCCAGCATCTCAGAAACGAGAAGGCCCACACGCCGGCAACACCTCTCGAACCCAACCTTGCCGTGCACTACATCTCGCTGGCGAGCCTCGCCTATGACCTAATCACACGATACGTCAGCGAAGACACGATCAAGGAGCTAGAAGACCTGGTTCTCGCCAAGCGACAGAGTTACCGAACCGCAAGCTCCTTTTACCGTGACTTCGAGGATGGCAAGTGGCTGCGAAACCTGACGCTCCCTGCCAAACTTCAGTCCTCGGCGGTGCGTAAGGTGCTCAAGACCAAGTGGCTGGAGGAGGCTGACTTCACCCGGAGCTACGATCACAGCAACATCGTGCTTATGCGGCTTGAGCTCGTGGTCGACGAGCTCACTGAGGCTGACCTCGACCGCTTTGCTGGATCTGCCGACAAAGGACTCGTACGGCAATGACCAGTCGGCAGGTTTGCAGCAGTTCTTAGAGTTCGTCCAAGAAGAGTGTCCAGACACGATTTCGCAAAAGGCGAAGGACTGGCTCACAAAGGAGCAGTCGTGACGAGCGCCCTCGAAATGTTGAACGGATAGCCTTCCGGGTCCAGAACTTCGGCCTGTGCTCCGCCCCTACCTTATGTCTTACGAGGTGAGTTCCCAATTTCAGAACCTTCGTCAGGGGCGGGCTGGCGACGCCCGAACAAGATGGTCTTGTCGCATGACGCGGTTTCGCCCGGCCCTTCCGCACGCAGCGCAGCTACGCGGCGTTCGGACCCGTCGTCTTCCCTCGATCCCAGTACGAAAGTGTGGTTCGCCGCGCGGTTGCCGACGCCACAGCAGTTACGTTCGCGATTGGAGGCCGCGGACGCCCCCATCTGCCGCCGAGCGGGCGCGGTGGGGAAGCCTTGCCGTATCACGCGGCGCAGCGGTCGTGCCGTGCAGCCTTCACCGCTTGTCCGGCAGGCTTGCGTGTGGTGTTCCGGGGTGTCGAGGATCAGCAGGAACCGGGCTTTGGTGTTGCTGTCGGCGAGCGTGAGCGTTTCGTCCAGAGCCGCTTGTGTGGCTATCGTCGGTGGCGGTGTGGACGTGTGGTGGTGTTCCCAGCCGGAAACCGTCTCGGGTGCCGCCCCGAGGTGGCGGGCGAAGTCGTCGATGGTCATCCGGAGGGCCTCGCGGAGCGCGCGGGTCTCCTGTCCGGTCCACCGGCCGACGACCACCGTCCCACACCCGCAGTCGCCCGTCGTCGCGTGAGTGGCCCGGGTGGCGGTTCGGCCAGCGCGTCGCTGGCGTTCCTCATCCCGCGCCTGCGCCTGCTGGGCGTGGAAGTCCCGTACCAGTGCGGCCATCTAATCGAACGCGGCCAACAACGCACCTCGTGCGTCAACCGCCCGGTCAGCGTCCTGCCAGAACCGACGAACGCTGGCGTCCCGCCCGATCTCAGCGTTGGCGACCGAACTGCGGGAGTAACAGATGCTCCTGGCCAGCTGCAGCTGCGTCAGCCCCCGCTCGGCACGCCACGCGGCCAACCGCCGACCGAGGTCCCTACGCACCTCGGCCACCTGCTGCTGACTGATCAACCCCGGAAAGCGCAGACCCGACGGACTCCGGCCGTCCATGACCGGCTGCGTGACCCGCACATTCGTCATCGGTGCCGCCGATCCGGAAGCCGGCACGCCTGGCGAGGGCCGGCCCCAGTTGACGGTAGACCGGGTCCAGTCGCGAGGAGGTCCCGCGCGACACCCGACAATTTGATGACTTCAGGATCCTGGGCGCATCCCTGGATGATCAAAAACCCGAGGCCGGCGTTGGTCGCTTTGCCTAGCCTGGGTGATTCACTGTGATCGCCAAGATGCGCTGCCCGTCGGCGTGTAGATGAGCGGAAGTGCCTGCCCTGCAAGGGAAACTTGTGATTGCGACATCTGCAGGTTTCTCTTCGAGGGAGGCACTTCCGAGGTGCAGCTTACGGCGTGGTCGCGGGATCTGCGGGTTACCGCGGGTGGTTCGTGTGTGGTGTCGCACGTCGGTGCGGCGTTGCTGCGGTTGCTGGCGGATCGGGCCGGGTTGACGCAGGGGTTGTCGGCAGGGCTGGCTCGGGCCGGCCGGTGGCCGGTGCATGATCGGGGTCGGGTGCTGGTCGACCTCGCGGTGATGATCGCCGACGGCGGTGAGGCGATCGCGGATATCGACGTGCTGCGTCACCAGCGGGAGGTGTTCGGGTCGGTGGCCTCGGACACCACGGTGTGGCGGACCTTGGATGAGATCGGCGTGGCGCAGTTGCGGCGTATCGCCCAGGCGCGGGCGAGGGTGCGGGCCAGGATGTGGCAGTTGTTCGGTGGTCCACCGGCGGCGCGGGCGGCGGGTCGGGACATCGGCACCGGTGTGGTGGTCCTCGACGTGGATTCCACAATCGTGATCGCGCACAGCGACAAGGAAGGCGCCGCGGCCACCTACAAGCACAACTTTGGGTTTCATCCGATCCTGGTGACCTGCGACAACACCGCCGAGTTGCTCGCGGTGAAGCTGCGGCCGGGTAACGCCTGGGCCAACACCGCCGCCGACCACCTCGACGTACTCGCCCAAGCGGTCGCGCAGGTCCCGGCGAAACACCGGCGGCAGCTGCTCATCCGCGGCGACTCGGCCGCCTCCACGCACGCGGTGCTGGACTGGCTCCACGAGCAGGACAGCAGGCGCGGCCGGCGGATGGAGTACTCCCTCGGCTGGTCGATCGGCGAGACCGAACGCGCCGCCATCACCAGCCTGCCCGCCTCGGCGTGGACCCCGGCGACCGACGCCGACGGTGGCGTGCGCGACGGCGCCGCCGTCGCCGAACTGACCGGCCTGTTGCACCTGCCCGGCTGGCCGGCCGGGATGCGGGTCATCATCCGGCGCGAACGGCCCCACCCCGGCGCCCAACTGACGCTGTTCGAGGAACGTGACGGATGGCGTTACACCGCGTTCGTCACAAACACCCAGGTAGGTGCCTTGCAGTGGCTGGAGGCCCGCCACCGGGCCCACGCCCGCGTCGAGGACCGGATCAGCTGCGCCAAAGACACCGGACTCGGTCGGCTGCCGTCCCGCGAGTTCGCCATCAACGCCGCCTGGTGCACCGCCGCCGCGATCGCGGTCGACCTGATCGCCTGGCTACAGATCATCGGCCTCGACGGCGATCTAGCGAAAGCCGAACCCAAACGGCTGCGCTACCGGATCCTGCACACCGCCGCCCGCCTCGTCCACGGCCAACGCCGCCGCCGGCTACGCATCCCCGCCACCTGGCCGTGGGCCGAACAGATCACCACCGCGTTCCACCGGATCGCGGCCATCCCCGCCCCCGGCTGACC
>NZ_SMKJ01000300.1:0-8121 GCF_004348615.1 Micromonospora sp. KC207 | reverse complement strand
GCCCCCGACGTCGCGTCCGCCCCCTCGGCCACCGACCGCGGCCGACGTCGCGCCCGTCCCCTCGACCACCGACCGCCGTCCCCACCGGAGACCCAGGTGAACGCTTCCACCGCGCTGGCGTTGCCCGGCGGCGTCACGCTCGTCACCCCCGACCCCGGCGCCGCCCGCGCCTTCTACGCCGGCCTGCTCGGCTGGGCGTACGCCGGGCCGGCGGGCGGCGACCCCGCCCACCCGGGACCGGCGGGCGGGGTCACGGCGTACGCCGGGGGGACCCTCGCCGCCGAGCTGGAGCACGGTGCCGCGCCGGCCCGCTGGTGGCCGGTCTTCGTCGCCGCCGCCGATGCCGATGCCGAGGCCGTCCGCGTCGCGGCCGGCCGGGCCGGGGCGCGCCTCGACGGCCGCGACGTGCACGACCCGCTCGGCGGGTCCTTCCGCGTTGGCGCCGGCACGGATGTCGTCACCCCCGGCCCCGGCCGGCCGAGCTGGTACGAGTACATGACGACCGCCCCCGCCGACGCCGACCGGTTCCACGCCGACGCCCTCGGGCTGCGCGCGAGCGCGCCGCCGGACGCCGGAGACGACTCGTACGCGCTGCTGCTGGCCGCCGGGCGGCCGGTCGCCGGCCGGCTGGCGCTGCCCCCACCGCTGGCGGCCCTGCTGCCCACCGGCTGGATGGTGTACTTCGCCGTCGCCGATCCCGACGCCGTGGCCGGGCGGGCGTCGGGGCTGGGCGGCCGGCTGCTGGTGCCGCCCCGCGACGTCGCGACCGGCCGGGTCGCCGCGCTCGCCGACCCGGCGGGCGCGGTGTTCACCGTCATCCGTCCGGCCCCGGCCCCGGAGTAGCCCTCGCGCCACCCCGGGCCACCCGCGCGGACCCGCCGGGCGGCGGCCAACGGCCGCCGCAACCGCACGACCGGCCCGGTCACTTCCGCCACGCCGGCGCCATCCGCTCGGACATCTCCCGCCAGAAGGCCCGCAGGTCGGATCGGTTGACCGCCTGCCACCCGGCCCGTGCCTGCGGGCGCAGCCAGTGGCCGACCAGGTCGACCTGCCGGGCGCAGAAGACCTCGTCCATCTGGTACGGCAGCTCGTCGCCCTTGGGCGGCAGCGGACAGAGCCGGAACGGGCAGTCGTCGATGCAGGTGGACCCGGGGTGGACTTCGTGGGCCTGCCGGCGGCTCAGGGTCACCCGCAGGGCGCTGCGGTCGATGGTGAGACACGGCGGCAGGTCCTGGCGGCACGCCCGGCTGATCCGGGCGGCCCGCTCCACGTCGTCGGCCCCCCGGTCGGAGAGGTTGAGCAGCAGCATCACGTCGGCGAGCAGGCGCTGGGCGCGCGGCGCCAGGACCCCCCAGCCCAGCGAGGGTTGCAGCCAGGAGTCCTGGAGCCGGCGGATCTCCGGCTGCGGGCTGGCCGAGCCCACCCGGCAGACGATCTCCCGCTCGTCGACCCAGCAGTGCCGCTCCGGGTGGCGGTCGACCAGCGCCTCGACGCAGAGGGCGGCGGCCTCCTCGACCAGTGGGTGGGTCGTCCCACTACCGGGTGACGGGGCGTCGTCGCCGCCTCCGGCGATGCCCAGCCAGTAGCCCATCAGCCCTCGCGGGTCCGAGCCGTGGCCGCGTTCGCGCAGGGTCTCGGCGGGGTCGTGGGGCAGGGCGAGCAGGGTGAGCGCCTGGAGCAGGGCAAGCTGCGAGTACCAGAAGCGCGCGTGCCGCAGCGCCCGCTCCGCCTCCTCCAGCAGCGCGTTGCGGTGCGGGGGGTACAACCGGCAGTTGGCCGCCAGGCGGAACCCCTGGGCCAGGGTGATCTCGTAGAGGCGCGCGGTGTCCGAGGGGTCGGTCGCCAGGCGGTCGACCCACCGCCTCAGGTTCTCCCGGGCCACGTCCAGCCAGCGGGGCTCGTCGGGCACCTGCTCCCCGCTGGCGGCCAGGAAGATCGCGGGCGCCAGCCAGGTGCGCAGTTGCCGCAGGTACGTCGCCCGCTGCGCGTCGCCGGCGCCGTCCGGCCCACCGTCGAGCAGGTCGTGCAGGGCCCGCAGGGCCGCGTCGCCGCCGATGGCCAACAGGCGCGCGGCGGCCAGCCGCGGCAGGTACGACGTCTCGTCGCCCATCATCAGGAAGAGCTGCCGGTACTGCGGGGTGTGGTCGCGCCGGCACCGGGCCGCCGGCCCGGACCCGTGCCGCAACAGCCGGGCGGCGTCGCCGAACCGGTGCACCAGGGCGATCTTCGCGTCCTCCAGGGGACGGTCGGTGACGGAACCATCGCCCTGGTAGCGCGGCCACGCCCCGCGGACGGCCTCGGCGATGGCTCGGTGGGCCCGGTGCCCGGCGGCGGCGTCGATCTCCAGGGCGGCGGCGAACATCTCCACGGCCTTGGTGCGGTTGTTGGTGGCCACGGCCTCGGCCAGCAGTCGCCGGGCCAGCGCGGTGGACCGAGCGCGGGTGGCCCGCGTGTCGCGGGCGCCCTGGTCCGCCTCGACCGGGCGGCGGGCGAGGTCGACGAGGCGGCCCTGGATCCGGGGCAGCAGGTGTCGACCACGCCCGTCCCGGCGTTCGAACCTGCCGTCGCTCTGCGCGTAGAGCGTGAGGGCGGCCAGCAGCTCCCTGCCCGGGCCGTCGTTGCGGCCGAAGGCGTGGTCGAGGAACCCGTCGTCGCGCAGCGCGGCGGTGAGGTAGCGCGCGCCGAGGTACGCCTGGACCACGCCGTGCACGAACCGTACCCCGTCCTGGTGCTTGACCACGAGGTTGAGTTCGCCGCCGGTCGTCTCGGCGAGCCCGACGTCCTGCGGGTTGCCGGGGTCGAGCTTGTGCAGCCGGGCCCGCAGCTCCTGCATGATCCACCGGCGGCCCGCGTCCGGCCCGCCCGCGTCGCCGGCCAGCTCGGCCGTCCGTACCCGCAGCCGGTTGTTGCGAAGCCCGATGCAGGCGAGGGCGGAGAGCACCTCGATCGCGTCACCGCGCTCGGTCTGCGGGACGCCGTAGTCCTCGTAGAGGTCCCCGGCGATCAGCGCGTCGCACCACTCCTCCAGCAGCCTCCAGCGCGCGGCGGATCGGCCCCGGTCGCACGACTCGACCCGGTCGAGCCGGTCCACCTCGTGGAGCTGGCCGATGAGCCGCAGGTAGAACGGTGAGTCGGCGACGTCGGCCTCCCGCACCAGGGCGGTGACCCGATCCCACCGGTACCCCCGGCCGGGCTGCCGCCGCTGGACCCGCACGTACTCCAGGGCGGCGCCCTCGGCGAGCGGCTCCAACTGGAGGATTAGCGCGTCCAGCCCGCGCAGCGGGTCGTCCGGGCGGGACGCGATCACCAGCGGCAGCCGCTCCTCGACCGCGGTGCGGATGGCCTGCCGGAGCACACTGTCGCGGTCGTACGGCTGCTGCGCGTCGGCCAGCACCTCCTCCAGGCCGTCGGCGATCACCACGACCCGGTTCTCGACCCAGAGCTGCCGCCACACCTTGTCGGCCTCCCCCTCGGCGTGTAGCTGGGTGTCGATGGTGCGCTGGAACCGGTCGCGGGCGAGCCGGTGGAAGTCGAGGGCCTCGGGCGTGTCGACCCCGCGCAGGTCGACGCCGATCGGCACGATCCGGGTGTCGGTGAGCAGCTCCGCCAGGCGGACGAGGGTGGCCGTCTTGCCGGTGCCGATGCCGCCGACCAGCACCAAGGGGCGTCGGGTGCGCCGGTCGCGCAGCCGCTGGATGATCAGGTCGCACAGCTCGTCGCGCCCCACGATCCGGATGCTGCTGACGTCGCGTTCGGCGGTGGGCACGACGAGCTGGCGGTTGCGCAGGGCGCTGGCGTGATACCAGTGCCGGACCCAGAAGTAGCGACCCACCAGGAAGATCGCCAGCCCCAGGGCGAGAACCAGGGGGCCCTTGACGAAGTCCTGCACCTGGCCGCAGTAGTACGCCCGTGGCTGGCCGCCGCCGCACCACTGCGACAGCCGCAACAGGTGCGGCTCCCGGTCGAGGACCAGCAGCACCAGCGAGTAGGCCGTCCAGGCCAGCAGCGCCAACGCGCCGAGCTGGATCGCCCAGCGCAGCCGGCGGTGGTAGCGCCAGCCGACCCGGTGGTTGGTGCGCTGGTCCATCCGCCGGCGGATGACCCGCTCGGCGTGGCGCTCCCGTCGGGTGCGCCACCGGCGGCGGCGCTGCTGCCACCACAGCTCGGCCGCCCAGAACGGGCCACGTGCCGGTCGCCGCATCCACACCCCCGTGGTCGGCCGCCGAGAAGGCGAGCAGCTCTCGCGCCCAGGGTAGTGGGCGGCCCGGCCGGCCAGTGTGGGTTCCGTCGTTTCGCGACCCGCCCGCTGGGGCCGCCCGGGGCGGGGCCGCGCTCTGCCCCGCCCCGGGCGGCTTCGGCCCCGCTCTGCCCCCGCCGCGCTCAGCCCCGGTCGACCGCCGCCAGGATCGCCCGCCCCAGCTCCGCCGGCCTGGTGAACTGCGGCCAGTGGCCGGTGGGCAGGTCGACGTACTCGACGTCGCGCATCGCGGCCAGCTCGGCGACGTACGGGTGGCCTTGGTCGATCCACTCCCGTAGCTGCGCGGCCGGGTACTCGCAGGCGATGATCGTGGCCGGCACCTCGTAGCGCCGCTCGTCGGCTAGCACCTGCGGGTCGTACGCGACCGCCGCGGGCTGGGGCACCGCCCGGGCCCGGAACGCCACGCGCAGCTCGTGGTCGAGGTCGCGCAGGTCCTCCTCGCCGAACGCGGACCAGTCGGGCAGCGGGATCGCGCCGTCGACGACCGGCAACTGATCGTTGACGGGGTGCCCGTCGCCGAGCGGCCCGGCGTCGACGTACACGACGCGGGCGACCCGCTCGGGCCGCGCGTCGGCGGCGGCGTGCGCGATCGCGCCGCCCCCGGAGTGCCCGACGAGCACGACCGGCCCGCCCGCCTCGTCGACGGCGGCGACGACGGCGGCGACGTGGTCGCGCAGCCGGACGCCGGCGCGGTCGGCGTCCGCCGCCCCGAGGCCGGGCAGGGTGAGCGCCCGCACCCGGTGGCCCGCCCGTTCGAGCGCCGGCGTGACCCCGCTCCACGACGAGGCGTCGAGCCAGAAGCCCGGGATCAGGATGATGTCCATGCGGGGACCCTAGCCGCCACCCCCGACAGCCGTGCCGCCGCCGGCCGGCGCGCGGCGCGTGCTGGCAGGCAGGCGGGCGGGCGTACGCTGGCGTTCGTGGATCACGAAGACCGCATCGCCCTGTTCCTCGACTACGAGAACCTCGCGCTGGGGGCGCGCGAACACCTCGGCGGGATGGCGTTCGACCTGCGTCCCATCGCCGACGCCCTCGCCGAGCGGGGGCGGGTGGTGGTGCGCCGGGCGTACGCTGACTGGTCCTTCTTCGACGAGGACCGGCGAATGCTCACCCGCTCCCACGTCGAGTTGATCGAGATGCCGCAGCGCATGGGCGCATCGCGCAAGAACGCCGCCGACATCAAGATGGCCGTCGACGCCGTGGAACTGGCCTTCGAGCGCGCGTACGTCTCGACGTTCGTGATCTGCACCGGCGACAGCGACTTCACCCCGCTGGTGCACAAGCTGCGGGAACTCAACAAGCGGGTCATCGGCGTGGGCGTGGAGAAGTCAACGTCGGCGCTGCTCCCGCCAGCGTGCGACGAGTTCCTGTACTACGACCGGCTGGAGGGCGTCGACGTCCCGCCGGCCCGGGCCCGGCGCGGCCGGCCGGCGCGGCTGCCCAGCCCGGAGCCCCAGCCGGCCGGGCAGGTGGAGCCGGTGGAGCAGGAGCCCGAGGCGCAGCCGGTGGAGGCGGAGCCGGCCCGCGACGTCGACACGCTCAGCGTGCTGGTGGCGCAGACCGTGGCCGGCCTCCAGGGCAGCTCCAGTGGCGAGGTGACCGCCTCGACGCTCAAGCGCACGCTGCTGCGCAAGGACCCGACGTTCAGCGAGTCCGACTACGGCTTCCGCACCTTCGGCGAGCTGCTGCGGCACCTCGCCGAACGCACGGTGATCGAGCTGGCGGAGGGTCCGGCGAAGGGCGATCCCGAGGTGTCCCTGCCCGAGCACGGCGACCGGGAGGTGGCCTTCGGGCTGCTCCGCTCCGTGGTCGGCGACCTGGCCGGCGGGGAGGGCGCGGTCGCCCTGTCCGGGCTGAAGAACCAGCTACGCCGGGCGCGCCCCGACTTCAGCGAGAAGAAGCTCGGCTACCGCAGCTTCCTGCAGTTCTGCAAGGCCGCCGCCACCAGTGGGATCGTGGACCTGCGGTGGAGCGCCGACGCCGACGACTACCTGCTCACCACGCCGGCCTCCTGAGCGCGCCCCGACCCCGCCTCTGCCGCGCGGCGTCCGGATCGGACGGTCGGTTGCGGGGTCCGACTACCGTGGGCGGTGTCGTCGCCACCCGCGCGGGGCGGTGCCGGCGGGGGATCCCTCGATCGCTAGGGTTGGGACGTGTCTCTATGGATGGCCGCGATGTGGGGAATGGTCGGCAGCGCCGTCGCGGAGGCACTGAACCTCTCCGCCATGATGCGCCCGACCAGCGAGTCGGAGGGGCGGTGGCAGTGGCCGTGGCGGGACCGGCGGGACCGGCCGATCGTCGTCTTCGCCGTCCTGCTGCGGGCGGCGGCCGGCACCGGCCTGGCCGCAGCGGCCGGCGCGGGTGGCCTGGCCGAGACCGCGTTCGCCAGCTTCACCTTCGGGGTGGCCGCGCCGCTGGTGATCGCCAAGATGTTCGACCAGGTCCGGGTGGAACCGCCGGCCGACCCGCCCGCCGACCGGCCGGACGGTGAGCACGATGACGGCGCGTGACAACCGGTGGCAGCGGTGGGCCGCGGCGCTGGCCGCCCGGCCGGCGACCACCACGACCGCCGTGCCGGTGCCCGCGCGCACCAGGCTGGCCGCCGCGCTGGCCGCCCGGCCGGTCGTCGGCCCGCACCGCCGGCCCGTGCCGGTGCCGGGGGACCAGCACGCCGGGGACGGCAAGCTGACCGAGCGGGTGAAGGGGATCCTGGCCGCCGTCCTCGGTGTCACCGCCGACCAGCTCCGGGTCGACGCCGACGGCGACGTCGGCATCCGCGCCGGCTCCGCCATGATCTTCGTACGCGCCCAGGACGATCCGCCCCTGGTGGATGTCTTCTCGCCGCTGCTGACCGGCGTCGAGCCGACCCAGACGCTGTACCAGCGGCTGTCCGATCTGACCAACGGGCTGGTCGTGGGCCGGGTCTACTGCACCGGCGGCACGGTCTGGGCCTCCATCCCCGTCTTCGGGCAGGACTTCGTCCCCACCCATCTGCTGCTGGCCGTACGCGGGATGATCACTCTGGCCGACGACCTCGACGACCGGCTGCGCCGGGAGTTCGGCGGCAGTCGGTTCTTCGGGTCGGAGGCGGCCGGGCTGACCCCGGTGCCCGACCCGACCGGGTATCTTCGCGACCTCGCCGACGCCGGGGCGCGGGGGGCGGGCAGCGTCCTGGTCGACCTGCTCGCCGACCGGGGGCACACCGACGAGCTGCGGCTGCGCGCCGACCACGGCGACTGGCACGCCGCCGCGCGGCTGGCCGCCCTGCTGGCCGAGCGGGGGCAGACCGAGGAGGCCGAACGGTACTGGCGCGTCGCCGCCGAGCTGGGCGACTCCAGGGCGTACGACGAACTGGCCGCCCTGCTGGTCGCCGACGGCCGCCAGGGCGAGGCGATCGACCTGCTGCGCCGCTCCGTCGAGCAGGGCAACCGGCGGTGCCTGCCGCTGCTGGTCACGCTGCTGACCGAGCAGGGGCAGCTCGACGAGGGCATCGACCTGCTGCGCCGTTGGGCGGCCCGGGTCGACGGGCCACCGGGCGGGGGCCCGAACGACCGCGAGGCGTAGCGGGGGTGCACGACGATCGGGGGCCGGCAATCGCCGACCCCCGATCGATCCTCTCCTGGTAGCGCGACGTCAGTCCCGCTGCACGACCATTCCGGCGCCGACGGTGCGGTTTGTCGCCTCGTCGATGATCACGAACCCGCCGGTGGTGCGGTTGCGGTGGTAGTCGTCTACGAGCAGCGGGATGGTGGTGCGGATGCGGACCCGGCCGATCTCGTTGAGGTCGAGTTGGGTGGCGGTTTCGTCACGGTGCAGGGAGTTGATGTCGAGGCGGTAGTGCAGACCCCGCACGATCGCCCGCG
>NZ_SMKJ01000002.1:0-69698 GCF_004348615.1 Micromonospora sp. KC207 | reverse complement strand
AAGTTCAGCTGATCGACTCGGCGTCGGGGATATGGGGGCATCCCGGGTGCAGAATGCCCCCATATCCCCGGCATGGCGCATCCGGTCCCCGACATGGCACGTCCGGCCGAAACCGGCGGAACGGGGTGGTCTCACGAGCGGGACAGGGGCAGCCGCGCGGGCACCCGCCGAGAGATCATCTCCCGGTGCCCGCAAAGAACTCTCGCGCCCCCCTGATGGCGACGCTCGCCGCCCTGGCCGGCGTCGCGATCCTCCTCGCCGCCCCCGCGCCTCCGGGCGAGCCCGGTCGCACCGCCATCGCCCGGGTGTCCCCGGCGACGCCCCCCACCGCCGGGGAGGACCGGACGCCCCACCCGACTCCGCCCACGAGCGCATCCGCGCGGCCCGAGGGCCCGGATCGGCCCGACCAGGGCGAACGGCTCGACCCGCCCGGCACCGGGTTGCCGGCTGCGAGGGTCCCGGGAGCGAGCCGCCCCGACCGGCGGCCCCCGGTGGTCGACCACGGCCCGCGCACCGGCGACCTGGTGGCGCTGACCTTCGACGCGGACATGACGGACGCGATGCGGTACCAGCTACGCAGCGGTGCGGTGCGGTCGTACGCGAACCTGGCGATCGTCGACCTACTGGAGCGCGAGCGGGTGCCGGCCACCTTCTTCCTGACCGGCAAGTGGGTCGAGGAGTACCCCGAGGTGACCCGTCGGCTGGCCGCCAACCCGCGCTTCGAGCTGGCCAACCACACGTACGGCCACCTCGCCTTCACCGCCGACTGCTACCACCTGCCGACGATTCCCCGGCAGCGGATGGCCACCGACGTGGCCCGGACGTTCGACGTGATCGCCCCGTACGGCGGCCGGCAGACCCGGTACTTCCGCTTCCCCGGGCTGTGCCACGACGGCGCGGCACTGGCCGCACTCGCCCCGCTGGGCGTCACCGTCGTGGACGGGGACGTCATCAGCGGCGACCCGTTCGCGAAGTCCTGGCGGCCGGTCGTCGACGCGGTGCTGTCCCGGGTACGCCCCGGCTCGATCGTCGTCCTGCACGTCACCGAGGCCAACGCTCCCATGACCGACGAGGCGCTGCCGCACATCCTGGCCGGGCTGACCGCCCAGGGCCTGAGGCCGGCACCGCTCTCCGAGGTGCTGGGCACCACGCCGGCCGGCTGACCGAAACAACCGATCACTCACACTAAATCCGACAAAAGCCTAATATCGGATGGGAGTCTGCGAGAACCAGAGGAGGTCGTCATGACTACGGCGATGGAGATGCCCCGCGTCCAGGAATGCGTGGTCACGGCCTGCGCCTACAACCACACCAGCGACTGCCACGCGTTCGCCATCACGATCGGCAGCGCCGACCACGCGCACTGCCACACGTTCGTCGAGATGCCGGTCCGGGGTGGCATCGAGGACATGATCGCCCAGGTCGGTGCCTGCCAGCGCTCGGACTGCCGGCACAACTCCGATCTGGAGTGTCACGCCCCGGCGATCCGCGTCGGCCCGGACAACGACATGGCCGACTGCATGACCTACTCCAGCCGCTGACGCGGCGTTGCGCGTTGGCAGCTGTTGGCAGGGGCCCCTTGTACAACAGAATGCGTTGACAAGGGGCCCCTGCTTACAAGCCGTTGGCGTGGCGGACGACGGTGACCAGGTCGTCGACGATGCCGGTGAGGGCGAAGTCCTTCGGCGTGAAGACCCGGGCCACGCCGGCCGCCCGCAGCGCGTCGGCGTGGGCGGCCGGGATGATGCCGCCGACCACCACCGGCAGGTCGCCCCGCCCGGCGGCGCGCAGCCCGTCCAGCACGGCCGGCACCGCCGCCAGGTGCGAGCCGGACAGCACGGAGAGCCCGACCAGATCGACGTCCTCCTCCACGGCGGCGGCGACGATCTGACCGGCGGTGAGGCGGATGCCCTGGTAGATCACCTCGAAGCCGGCGTCGCGGGCGCGTACCGCGATCTGCTCGGCGCCGTTGGAGTGCCCGTCCAGGCCGGGCTTGCCGACCAGCAGTCGCAGCCGGCCACCGCCCAGCTTTCGGGCCGTCGCGGCGACCCGCTCCCGCACGGCGGCCAGGGTCGCGTCGCCGCCCGACCCGGCACCGCCGGTCAGCCCGGTCGGCGCCCGGTACTCCCCGAAGACCCGCCGCAGCGCGCCGGCCCACTCGCCGGTGGTCACCCCGGCCCGCACGCACTCCAGCGTTGCCGGCATGAGGTTCGCGGTGGTCGCGGCGTCCGCGCGCAGCCGGTCGAGTGCCGCGTCGACGGCCACGCCGTCACGCCCGGCCCGCCATCCGCGTACGGCGGCCACGGCCGCCGCCTCCACCGCCGGGTCGACCTGCTCGATGGACTCCGCGCCGGCCGCGGTCAGCGGCGACGGCTCGGTCTCGGTGAACCGGTTGACGCCCACCACCGTGTCCGCGCCGGACTCCACCCGGCGGCGGCGCTCGGTCAGCGAGGCGACCAGCGCGCTCTTGAGGTACCCGGACTCGACGGCGGCCACCACGCCGCCCAATTCCAGGACCTTGTCCAACTCCACCCGGGCCCCGGTGACGACCTCGTCGACCAGCGCGGTCATCACGTGCGAGCCGGCGAACAGGTCCGGATACTCCAGCAGGTCCGACTCGTACGCGAGGACCTGCTGCATCCGCAGCGACCACTGCTGGTCCCAGGGACGGGGCAGGCCGAGCGCCTCGTTCCAGGCCGGCAGTTGCACGGCGCGGGCGCGGGCGTCGCGGGACAGGGTGACGCCGAGCATCTCCAGCACGATGCGCTGGATGTTGTTCTCCGGCTGGGCCTCGGTCAGCCCGAGCGAGTTGACTTGCACCCCGTACCGGAAGCGACGCTGCCTGCGGTCGGTCACGCCGTACCGGTCGCGGGTGATCTCGTCCCAGAGCGCGCCGAACGCCCGCATCTTGGCGATCTCCTCGACGAACCGCACACCGGCGTTGACGAAGAACGAGATCCGGGCGACCACGTCGCCCATCCGCTCGGCGGGCACCTGACCGGAGTCGCGTACCGCGTCGAGCACGGCGACGGCGGTGGCGAGGGCGAAGCCGACCTCCTGCACCGGCGTCGCTCCGGCCTCCTGAAGGTGGTACGAGCAGATGTTCACCGGGTTCCACCGCGGCATCTCAAGCAGCGTGTACGCGACTACGTCGGCGGTGAGCCGCAGCGACGCCGCCGGCGGGAAGATGTACGTCCCCCGGGACAGGTACTCCTTGATGATGTCGTTCTGCGTGGTACCGGCGCAGCGAACCAACTCGGCACCCTGCTCCGCGCAGACGCCACGATAGAGGGCGAGCAGCCACATGGCCGGCGCGTTGATCGTCATGGACGTGTTCATGTCGGCGAGTGGAATGCCGTCGAAGAGGGCCCGCATGTCGCCGAGGTGGGCCACCGGCACCCCGACCCGGCCGACCTCGCCGGCGGCCAGCTCGTGGTCGGGGTCGTACCCGGTCTGGGTGGGCAGGTCGAAGGCGACCGACAGGCCGGTCTGCCCCTTGGTCAGGTTGCGGCGGAAGAGGGCGTTGCTCGCGGCGGCCGAGGAGTGCCCGGCGTACGTCCGCATCACCCACGGGCGGTCGCGCTCGGACAGCCGGCCGGAGGAAGCCTTCTCATCCATGGCCGGAGTTTAAGTTACCGCTCAGTAGAACGAGCTGTGGAAAACTACACAGGTCCATGTCGCGGACGGCGGGGCGCAGAGCACGCGGCATGGCCGTGACCACCACACCCCGGCCGTCCGCCGGCCCTGCCCAGGTCGCACACTTGACGGCATGGATGACGAGCTGGCGATCTCCGTCCGGGGGCTGCGCAAGGCGTACGGCGACAACGTCGCGGTGGCAGGCGTGGACCTCGACGTCCGCCGCGGCGAGGTGTTCGCGCTGCTCGGCCCGAACGGCGCGGGCAAGACCACCACGGTGGAGATCCTGGAGGGCTACCGGCGGCGCGACGCCGGCGAGGTCCGGGTGCTGGGCAGCGACCCCGAGGTTGCCTTCGGGTCGCGACTGCGGGGCTCGCAAGCGCGCTCCTCGCGCGCCCCAGGGCACCCCGCCCGTGACTGGCGCTCCCGGATCGGCATCGTGCTCCAGGGCACCGGCGAGTTCGACGAGCTGACCGTCACCGAGGTGGTCCGCCACTTTTCGGGCTTCTACCCCGACGCCGACGACCCGGCGAAGGTCGTCGAGCGGGTCGGCCTGGGCGCGAAGGCGAAAGCCCGCACCCACACCCTCTCCGGCGGGCAGAAGCGCCGCCTCGACGTGGCCCTCGGCATCGTCGGCCGCCCCGAGCTGCTCTTCCTCGACGAGCCGACCACCGGCTTCGACCCGGAGGCGCGCCGCGAGTTCTGGGAGCTGATCCGGGACCTGGCCGCCGCCGGCACCACCATCGTGCTGACCACCCACTACCTCGACGAGGCCGAGTCGCTCGCCGACCGGGTCGGGGTGATCGCCGCAGGTCGGGTGATCGAGGTCGCCCCGCCGAAGCTGCTGGGCGACCGCCAGGACGCGCTCGCGACGGTTTCCTGGCGTACCCCCGAGGGGGCGCTGGAGAGCGTGGAGAGCGCGGCACCGACGGCACTGGTCGCGGAGCTGGCCGCGCGCTACGGCGGCGAGGTCCCCGGCCTCACGGTGACCCGGCCGACCCTGGAAGACGTCTACCTGCGGATGATCGGACACCCATGACGACCACGACGGATCAGGCGGCCCCGGCCACCGCCGCCGCACCGGCCCGGCGGCCGGGCGCCGGCACGCTCGCCCTGCGCCAGGGCCGCCTGGAGATCACCCAGTTCCTGCGCAGCCGGGAGTCCGTCGTGTTCACGATGGGCTTCCCGATCATCATGATCCTGATCTTCGCGGCGATCTTCAACGACGAGATCGCCCCCGGGGTGAGCTTCACGCAGTATTTCATCACCGGCATGATCGCGACCGGCCTGATGACGGTCAGCTTCCAGAACCTGGGCATCTGGATTCCGATCGAGCGGGACCGGGGGGTGCTCAAGCGGTACCGGGGCACGCCGATGCCGAAGTGGGTGTGGTTCGCCGGCAAGGTGATCGTGGTGGTGGCGATCGGCGTCGCCGAGACCGCCCTGCTGCTCGCCGTCTCGGTCGCCCTGTTCGACCTGAAGCTGCCCGGCACGGCCGGGAAGTGGTTCACCTTCGGCTGGGTGTCCGTCCTCGGGGTCACCGCGTGCACCCTGTGCGGCATCGCGATCTCGTCGCTGGCCCGTACGGCGCGCAGCGGATCGGCCGTGGTCACCCCGGTCGCCCTGGTGCTCCAGTTCATCTCCGGGGTGTTCTTCGTCTTCACCAACCTACCGTCCTGGATGCAGCAGGTGGCGGCGCTCTTCCCGCTGAAGTGGATGTGCCAGGGGCTGCGGGCGGTGTTCCTGCCGGAGAGTTTCGGCGCCCGGGAGCCGGGCGGCTCGTTCGAGCTGGGCCGGGTCGCCCTCGTCCTCGCCCTGTGGTGCGTGATCGGCCTGGTGCTCTGCCTGACCACCTTCCGCTGGACCACCAAGCGCGACGGCTGAGGTGTAAGGAAGGGCCCCCTGTTAACGCATACGGTAGAGAGGGGTTCCCCTCTCACCGGCCCGTCGCGGGCGGGGCTCGCACGCGCGGGGCAGCCGATGTGGGGCAAAGCTGGGAGACTGTGCCGATGGTGGCGCGACCGACGCGGCGTGCGTTGCTGCTGGCCGGTTCCGGCGCGGTGACGCTTTCCGTGGGCGGTGGCTTCGCGGCCCGAGAGCTGACCCGTCCGCGCCCCGGGCCGGCCCCCGAGCTGCCCGACGCCCCGGCCGGCGACGAGCGGCTGGTCCGGCGGGAATCGGCGGCCCGGGGTCGTGCCGTCGACTTCTGGACGGCCGTGCCGGCGGGGCACGGCGACGGGCGAGGGCTGCCGGTCTGCCTGGTGCTGCACGGCGCGTCGGCAACCCCGCGCGACTACGCGCGCTTCGGGCTGGCCCGGTTCCTCACCGACGCGACGCGCCGGGGCACGGCCCCGTTCGTCCTCGCCGGAGCGACCGGCGGCCGGCTCTCCTGGCGGCCCTCAGGAGCCGACGACCCGCAGCGGATGGTGCGCGAGGAGCTGCCTGCCTGGTGTGCCGAGCGCGGCTTCGACGCCGGCCGCGTCGCCGCCTGGGGCTGGTCGATGGGTGGATTCGGGGCGCTGCTGCTCGCCGAGACCTTCCCCGGCTGGCTGCGCGCGGTGGCCGCGTTCTCCCCCGCCGTACGCGGCGGGGACGCGGTCCTCACCGGCGTGGCACGGCTGCGCGGCACGCCGGTAGGGCTCTGGTGCGGCCGGCAGGACGGCCTGCTGAGCGAGGTCCGGGCACTGGCCCGCGCGCTGCCCGAGCCCCCGGTGCGCGCCGAGTACGCCGACGGCCGGCACGACTTCACCTACTGGGGCACGGTCATCCCGGATGCCTTCGCCCTGCTGGGCTCGGCCCTCGCCCGCCCCTGACGTCGCCGGCGGGAGGCCGACGGCCGGCGGGCGCAGGAGACCGGCCGGGAGGCCGACGGCCGGCGGGCACAGGAAACCGGTGGGAGGGCGACGGCCGGCCCCGCGGGCGAACACGCGTCCGCGGGGCCGCACCCGTCAGTACGTGTAGAAGCCCTTGCCGGTCTTGCGCCCCAGGTCGCCTGCGGTGACCATGCGCTGGAGCAGCTCCGGCGGGAAGAACTTCTCGTCGGCGGTGTCGGTGTAGATGTTCCTCGAGGCGTGCATGAGCACGTCGACGCCGGTCAGGTCGGTGGTCGCCAGCGGGCCCATCGCGTGGCCGAAACCGAGCTTGCAGGCGGTGTCCAGGTCCTCGGCCGACACGACGCCGGACTCGACGAGCTTGACCGCCTCGACGACCAGCGCGGCGATCAGCCGGGTGGTGACGAAGCCGGCGATGTCCCGATTCACCACGACGACGGTCTTGCCGATGCCCTCGGCGAACGCCTTAGCAGTGGCCAGGACCTCGTCGCTGGTCTTGTAGCCCCGGACCAGCTCGCACAGCTTCATCATCGGCACCGGCGAGAAGAAGTGCGTGCCGACGACCGACTCGGGGCGTTCGGTCACGGCGGCGATCTGGGTGACCGGGATGGCCGAGGTGTTGGTGGCGAGCACCGCCTCGGCCTTGCAGATCTCGTCCAGGGCCCGGAAGACCTCGTGCTTGATCTCCAGCCGCTCGAAGACCGCCTCGATGACGATGTCCGCGTCGGCCACCGCCTCAAGGTCGGTGGTCGGGGTGATCCGGCCCAGCGTGGCCTCCACCTCGCCGGGCTCGATCTTGCCCTTCTCGGCGAACTTCTCCAGCGACTTCCGGATGCCGGCCAGTCCGCGCCCGGTGGCCGCGTCGTCCAGGTCCCGCAGCGTCACCTGCCATCCCGCCTGCGCCGCCACCTGGGCGATGCCCGAGCCCATCAGCCCGGCCCCGACGACCGCGAGTCGACCCGCCATCTGCTTCTCCCTCGCCTGCTTGATTGTCTCTCAGCACCCTACTGGCGATACTGAACGACAACTAAGCCGACCGCCGGGCCGCGCCGGACACCGGGCCACACCCGCGCTGCGCTGAGGCCCCGCCGGACGACACGGGGCCACGCGCCGCGCGGGGCCCGCCCGCGCTCAGATCTCCAGCGCCGGTTCCTCCGGTGCGCTGACCCGCTCGACCCGCACCCCGAGCGCCCGCAGGTCGGCGACGAAGTCCGGGTAGCCGCGGTCGACGTGGTGCACGTGGGAGACCTCGGTGACCCCGTCCGCGCAGAGGCCGGCGATGATCAGCCCCGCGCCGGCCCGGATGTCGGTGGCCCGTACGGGCGCGCCCGAGAGCCGGTCCCGGCCCCGGACCACGGCGTGGTGGCCGTCGGTCTTGATGTCCGCGCCCAGCCGCAACATCTCGTTGGCGAACATGAACCGGCCGTCGAAGATGTTCTCGGTGATCAGGGACGCGCCGTCGCTCACCGCGGCGAGCCCGATCGCCATCGGCAGCAGGTCGGTGGCGAAGCCCGGGTAGGGCAGGGTGACCACGTCGACGGACGTGGGCCGGTCTTCCATGCGTACCCGGAAGGCGTCGCCCCGGGTCTCTACCAGCCCGCCGACGCAGACCAGCTTGTCGAGCGCGACCTCCAGGAAGCCCGGGTCGATGCCGGTCACGGTGACGTCCCCCCGGGTCATCGCGGCGGCGAACGCCCAGGTCCCGGCGACGATCCGGTCCCCCACCGTGGCGTGCCGCACCGGCCGCAGCTCGGGCACCCCGTCGATGTGCAGGGTGCAGGTGCCCTCCCCCTCGATCCGGGCACCCATCCGGATCAGCATCGAGCAGAGGTCGACGATCTCCGGTTCCCGGGCCGCGTTGTCGATCACCGTCGTGCCCCGGGCCAGCACGGCGGCCATCACCAGGTTCTCGGTCGCCCCGACGCTGGGGAAGTCCAGGACAATGTCCGCGCCGTGCAGGCCGTCCGGGGCGGCGGCGATGACGAAGCCGTGCTCGCCGGAGATGTCGGCGCCCATCCGGGTCAGCCCGGCGACGTGCATGTCCAGCCCCCGGGAGCCGATGGCGTCCCCGCCGGGGTGGGCCACCCGGACGTAACCCCGGCGGGCCAGCAGCGGGCCCAGCACGCAGATGGACGCGCGCAGCCGGCGGACCAGGTCGTAGTCGGCCTCCGCGCCGGGCTGCTCGGGCACGTCGATGGTGACCGACCGGGACCGGGCCACCCCGCCCCGGGCCACCATCGGGTCGACCGGGTCGTCGGCGTCGAAGCGGACGACGCAGCCCAGCCGGCGCAGCACCTCGCCCATGATGGCGATGTCGGTGATGCGCGGAACGTTCGTGATCACGCTGAGCCCGGGGGCGAGCAGCGCGGCGGCCATCAGCTTGAGGGCCGAGTTCTTCGCCCCGACCACGTGCACGGTCCCGGCGAGTCGGGCGTCACCGGCGACGCGGATGACGTCGACGTCGCTGACCGCCGGGTCGCCGGCGTCGCCGGGACCGAGCCCGGCAGGGCGTGCCGGCTCCGGTCGGGCGGGGATGGTCAGGTCCGGTATCCGTAGGCTGTGCGTCATGGCCGTCCACCTCACGCGCATCTACACCAAGGCCGGCGACGCCGGCATGACCAGGCTTAGCAACAACGAACAGGTGCCGAAGACCGACCCACGGATCGCCGCGTACGCGGACGTGGACGAGTGCAACGCCGCGCTCGGCGTCGCGCTCGCCCTCGGGCAGCTCGACGACGAACTGCGGGCGGTGCTGGGGTCGATCCAGAACGACATGTTCGACGTGGGGGCCGACCTGTCCACCCCCGTGGAGCCGGACCCGGAGTACCCGCCGCTGCGGGTCACCGAGGAGTACGTAAAGCGACTGGAGGGATGGTGCGACGAGTACAACGCACGCCTGAGCAAGCTTGACTCCTTCATCCTCCCCGGCGGCACCGCCGGAGCGGCACTGCTGCACGTCGCACGGACGATCGCCCGGCGGGCCGAGCGGGCGGCGTGGACGCTGGTCGCGCACGACCCCGACCGGACCAGCACCCTCCCGGCAAAGTATCTCAACCGGCTCTCCGATCTGCTCTTTATCCTGTCAAGAACGGCAAATCCGGCGGGCGATGTGCTGTGGGTCCCGGGCGGTGACCGCTGAGCAGGGCTGGCCGCTGGGCGGGCTGCGCCGGGCTGAGCCGCCAGGACCGTGGCGGCTCGGCCCGGCGTGGCGGCTCGGCCCGGCGTACGTCGGTGCTGGATGAGTCCCCGGCGCTGACCGGACGAAACCACGACCGGCTCGACCTCACGAAACACACCCGGGATACCGACACGGCGTACCAGCTCAGACGGCCGTCCGCTGAAGTTGATGCGGCATGTTCCAGCCTTCGGCGAGTCTCGAGGGATGGACGTTGTGGCCGCCGCCGAAGAACTCGCAGAACTTCATGATGAGCGGGTCCCACCCGAGCGGGTCCACGTAGTGCGTCCCGGGAATGATCAGATCCTCCTCGACGTGGGCGCGAAGAACCTCGACCTGGAAGGCAGTGGCGTGAGGGGTGGGACTGCCGAAGGGATGCGCCGAGACGACCCTGCACTCCAGCTGGACCGGGCATTCCGCGACCCGGGGCACCCCGACCAGCTCCGACGCCTGCTCGGTCAGCCGCGCGGCCGAGAACTTGTCCGGCTCGTATCGGTAACCCTGCGCCGCCCTGTAGTCCGGTACCACCGGCGTCCCGGTGGTGAGCGCGATCCGGTCAACGGCGTCGACCATCGCTGACGAGGGCAGGTTGAGCACGCATTCGCGTTCGCGCAGCAGGTTGGCGGTCGTCTGACCGCTGTTGCCGAGACCGAGCATGCAGGACTGGCCCAGCCACCAGACAGAGGACATCGGCGCGAGGTTCGCGGTGCCGTCCTCGTTGCGTGAGCTGATCAGCACCACCGGTGTTCCGAAGTACAACACCTTGAGTCCGGGGACCACGTGCATTCGTTCGCCTCTCGCATCATGTGAGCTGAAGAGACTCGCCAAGCGGTGCACGAGCCGTCACCAACTGTCCGTGAACGAGGCGTGAGCTGCTGGCGACAATCGGACGTTGCGTTCCGCCAACTCGAATCGATCACCCGGCCGCAGACACCCAACCCGTTGCCGGTTACTGGGACACGTTCCCGTGGGTGGGGCGGGGCGGTCAGGCGGCGGGCCAGTTCTGGGAGGCCAGACGCGGCGAGGCCGCCCCGGGCGGGGCGGCCTCCAGCCAGGACAGGAAGCCCGTGACGGTGGAGCGGGCCATGGCGATCTCCACCGGGGCGTGCCGGCTGGTACAGCGCAGGATCACCCAGTCGGCGGGCATCGAGAGACGCTCCTGCCCCTCGGGCAGCCGACGCCGCTCCACGACCAGGGTCTTACGGGAGAGCACCCGCTTGGGGCGCAGGGCGAAGCTGAACATCCGGTACCACCGGAGTTCGTCGCCGGCGAACCGGCCGAAACCGGGCGACCAGCCTCGACCGTCGAGCATCGTGGTCACCCGGACGCTGAGCCGAATGATCCCGCCGCTGCGCGTGACCAGCGCCCGCCGGAGGAAGAGGATTAACAGGGCCACGAACACCGCGGCGACGCCGATTCCGATCCCTTCCACGATCTCCATCGGCGGATCGGCTCAGCGACTCTGCGCTGCGGTGGCCGGGGTGGCGCTCTCGGCCAGTACGGTGACGCCCTCGCTGCTCACCGAGAGGAAGCCGCCGGCCACCTCGTACGAGATCTGCTCGCCACCGGGCAGCTTGATCCGGACCTGGCCGGGCTCGGCGAGCTGCCCCAGCAGGGGCGCGTGCCCCGGCAGCACACCCAGCTCACCCTCGGTCGTGCGGGCGACGACCATCTCGGCCTCGCCGGACCAGACCTTCTCCTCGACGGCTACGAGCTCGACGTGAAGCTGCTGTGCCACGCTGTCTCCTTGCTGCGGCGGCGGATTGCCGCAAGTCTAGTCGCGCCCGTCGTGGGCTCCCAACGCGGGTGGCGTAAGCTGCGCCACCCGCGCCCGGGAGCCCTACTTCGTCTTGTTCCGGAAGTCCGGATGCTCCAGCAGGAAGGCGTCGAGCTGCTCCTTCTCCAGGGCGGTGAAGAAGTCCTCGGCCTCGGGCCGCAACCGCTCGCCCCGGTACGCCGACCCGGTGCCGATGTTCTCCCCCGGCAGCTTGATCAGCTCGACGTTGTCGGAGCGGATGCCCTTGAGTGCGATCGCGAAGTCGACCACGCTGTTGCCCCGGCCGTTGAAGATCAGCGACTGCCCGGCGGCCCGGATCACCCTGTCCAGCTTGATCGGGTTGGTCACCACGTCGGCGCTGAACGCCTGGTTGACCATCGCCTTGATGAACTGCTGCTGGTGCCGCTGCCGGCCGTAGTCGGCGTCCGGAACGCCGTTCTTCGGGTACCGCTGGCGGACGTAGTCCAGCGCCTGCCAGCCGCTGAGGTGCTGGTTGCCCTTCTTGTAGACCGCCTGAGGGCCGATGTAACCCTCGCCGTGCGGGTTGCCCTTGCGGTGCACCCCGCTCGGCTCGCGGTGCTCGGAGCGCACCTCGCGCTCGATGTACATGTCGACGCCGCCCATCGCGTCGACGATCTTCTGGAAGCCGGTGAAGTTGATGATCGCGCCGCCGTCGAAGCGGTCGATCCCGGTCACCTGCTGCACGGTCTTGGCCAGCAGCTCGAAGCCCCGGGCGGCGTCCGGGTTCTGCCCGGGGACCCGGCTGCCGTACGCCATGGCGGCGTTGAGCTTGTCGGTGCCGCCGCCGAACTCGGCCTTGCTGAACCTCGGGATCTCGACCCGCAGGTCCCGGGGCAACGAGAAGAGGTACGCCCGGTCCAGCTCGGCCGGCACGTGCAGCACCATGACCGAGTCGGCCAGCGGCGGGGTCTTCGCGTCACGCGGATCGATGCCGACCAGCAGGATGTTGAGCGGCCCCTTGATGTCACTCTTGCGCTCCTGGGCGCCGGCGGCCTGGTCGCCGAACAGGTCGCCCTTGCCCACCGCGCCCTCGTACCGGGCCATCAGTGCCTCGTAGCCGACCAGCACCGCGCCGCTGAGCAGCATGAGCACGGCCCCGAAGACCGTGCACACCCGCGACCAGCGGGGCACCCGCGACCACGCCGACGGTTTCTTCCTGCCGCCCTTGCCGGCCTTACCCACGAGCATCTCCGTTCGTCACGCCCACGACTAGGAGACGGGCGTATGCAGCCGAAAAGTTGCCATGATGTTCACTCGTCCGGGGGACGGCGTGAATCGACGGTACCTTGCGTTCGACGGAGCCGCCGATCAGCAACCGGACAGCGGAGATCATAGAGCCTGTAGATGAACGAGGACCGCCCCGGTTGTTACCGGGACGGCCCTCGACAGTGTGACGCAAATCTAGCTCTTCATCAGCTCCGCGGCCTTGCGCTCCAGGTCCTCCAGACCACCGCACATGAAGAAGGCCTGCTCGGGGAAGTGGTCGTACTCCCCCTCGCTGATCTTCTTGAACGCCTCGATGGTCTCGGCGATCGGAACCGTCGAACCCGGCACGCCGGTGAACTGCTCGGCGGCGTAGGTGTTCTGCGACAGGAAGCGCTCGATCCGCCGCGCGCGCTGCACGGTGATCTTGTCTTCCTCCGAGAGCTCCTCGATGCCGAGGATGGCGATGATGTCCTGCAGGTCCTTGTACTTCTGCAGGATCCGCTTGACCTCGGTGGCCACCGCGAAGTGCTCGGCGCCGACGAACTCCGGGGCGAGGATCCGGGACGAGGACGCCAGCGGGTCCACGGCCGGGTAGATGCCCTTGTCGGAGATCGACCGCTCCAGGTTGGTGGTCGCGTCGAGGTGGGCGAACGTGGTGGCCGGGGCGGGGTCGGTGTAGTCGTCCGCCGGCACGTAGATCGCCTGCAGCGAGGTGATGGCCTGGCCCCGGACGGAGGTGATCCGCTCCTGGAGCTCGCCCATCTCGTCGGCCAGGGTCGGCTGGTAACCCACGGCGCTCGGCATCCGGCCGAGCAGGGTGGACACCTCGGAACCGGCCTGGGTGAAGCGGAAGATGTTGTCGATGAAGAGCAGCACCTCCTGCTTCTTGACGTCGCGGAAGTACTCCGCCATGGTCAGCGCGGACAGGGCGACCCGCAGCCGGGTGCCCGGCGGCTCGTCCATCTGGCCGTAGACCAGCGCGGTCTTGTCGATGACGCCGGACTCGGTCATCTCGGCGATGAGGTCGTTGCCCTCGCGGGTGCGCTCCCCCACGCCGGCGAAGACCGACGTACCACCGAAGTTCCGGGCCACCCGGGTGATCATCTCCTGGATGAGCACCGTCTTGCCCACGCCCGCGCCGCCGAACAGACCGATCTTGCCACCCTTGACGTACGGGGCGAGCAGGTCGATGACCTTGATGCCGGTCTCCAGCATCTCGGTCTTCGGCTCCAGGTCCGCGAAGGCCGGGGCCTTGCGGTGGATGCCCCAGTAGTCGTCCGGGCTCAGCGTCTCGCCCTCGGTGAGATTGAGGCACTCGCCGATGGCGTTGAAGACGTGGCCCTTGACCGTGTCGCCCACCGGCACGGTGATCGGCGAACCGGTGTCGCGCACCTCGGCACCGCGCACCAGGCCGTCGGTCGGCTGCATCGAGATGGCGCGGATCAGGTTGTCGCCCAGGTGCTGAGCGACCTCCAGGGTCAGCGTCTTCTCGCCGCCGGAAAGGCTCACGTCGACGTTGAGGGCGTTGAACAGGGCCGGCATGGCGTCGCGCGGGAACTCGGCGTCGACGACCGGGCCGATGACCCGGACCACGCGACCGGTGGCCGTCTTGGTCTCTGCTGGTCCACCAGCAACTGCGGATACAGTCATCACACTTCACTTCCCGACGCGGCGAGCGCGTTCGCGCCGCCGACGATCTCGCTGATCTCCTGGGTGATCCCGGCCTGGCGGGCCGAGTTCATCTCACGCGTGTACTTCTCGATCATCTCTTCGGCGTTGTCGGTGGCGCTCTTCATCGCCCGCCGCCGGGACGCCGACTCGCTCGCCGCCGACTCCAGCAACGCCGCGTAGATCCGCGTGTTGATGTACTTCGGCAGCAGCGCGTCGAGCAGCGCCTCCGCCTCCGGCTCGAACTCGTACGCCGGGAGCAGACCCTCGGACTTGGGCCGGTCCTCGACCTGCATCGGGCCGATGACCTTCGCGACCGGGGTCTGGGTCATCAGGGAGTGGAACTCGGTGTAGACGATGTGCAGCTCGTCGATCCCGAGCACCCCGTCCGGCCCGGCGGAGCCGTCCACGTCGTCCGCGCCGGCGGTGAACGCCTTGATCAGCGTCTCACCCACCTCGCGAGCGTCGGCGAACGTCGGTTGCTCCGAGAAGCCCGTCCAGTTCGCCTCGATCGGCCAGTCCCGGAACCGGTAGAACCCGACGCCCTTGCGGCCGATGACGTAGAGCACCGGCTCCTTGCCCTCGGCGCGCAACCGGGCGATCAGCGACTGCGCGGTCTTGATCGCGTTGGAGCTGTAACCGCCGGCCAGGCCCCGGTCGGCGGTTACCAGCAGGACGCCCGCCCGCCGCACCCGCTCGCGCGGGGTGAGCAGCGGGTGGTCGATCCGGGCGTTGGACGCCAGCGCGGTGAGCACGCCGGTGATGGCCTGGGCGTACGGCAGGGACGCCTGCACCCGGGCCTGGGCCTTGGCGATCCGGCTCGTCGCCACGAGCTCCATCGCCTTGGTGATCTTCTTCATCCCCTTCGCCGAGCGAATCCGTTGACGAAGAACGCGTACCTGGGCCGCCATGAGTCAGCCCTACTGCTTCTCGGCGTTGTCGCGGTAGCGGGTCACCGTCTCGCGGCTCTCTTCGCCCTCCAGCGGGGCTGCCGGGGCCTCGTTGATCCGGGGCTCGTCCTCCTTGCCGAGGAACATCTGCTTGAAGCTCGCGATGGCCTCGTCGAGGGAGGAGATCACGTCGTCGTTCCACTTGTTGTCGGCGATCGCCGCGAGGGTGCCCTCGTGCTTGTGCCGCAGGTACTGGAGGAACTCGGACTCGAACCGGCGCACCTCGCCGACGGGGACGTCGTCGAGCTTGCCCTCGGTTCCGGCCCAGACGGAGACGACCTGCTCCTGCACCGGGAAGGGCGAGTAGTTCGGCTGCTTGAGCAGCTCGACCAGGCGGGAACCGCGCTCCAACTGGGCGCGGGAGGCCTTGTCCAGGTCGGAGGCGAAGGCGGCGAACGCCTCCAGCTCGCGGTACTGGGCCAGGTTGAGCCGCAGCGAGCCGGCGACCTTCTTCATCGGCTTCACCTGGGCGGCGCCGCCGACCCGGGAAACCGAGGTGCCGACGTTGATGGCCGGCCGGACGCCCTGGTTGAAGAGGTCCGTCTCCAGGAAGATCTGGCCGTCGGTGATGGAGATGACGTTGGTCGGGATGAAGGCCGAGATGTCGTTGGCCTTCGTCTCGATGATCGGCAGGCCGGTCATCGAGCCGCCGCCCAGCGCGTCGGAGAGCTTCGCGCAGCGCTCCAGCAGACGGGAGTGCAGGTAGAAGACGTCACCCGGGTACGCCTCGCGGCCCGGCGGGCGGCGCAGCAGCAGCGACACGGCCCGGTACGCCTCCGCCTGCTTGCTCAGGTCGTCGAAGACGATCAGGACGTGCTTGCCGCCGTACATCCAGTGCTGGCCGATGGACGAGCCGGTGTAGGGCGCCAGGTACTTGAAGCCGGCCGGGTCGGACGCCGGGGAGGCCACGATGGTGGTGTACTCCATCGCTCCCGCGTCCTCCAGGATGCCCTTGATCGAGGCGATCGTGGAGGCCTTCTGGCCGATGGCGACGTAGATGCAGCGAACCTGCTTCTTCGGGTCGCCCGAGCGCCAGTTGTCCCGCTGGTTGAGGATGGTGTCCAGGGCGACCGTGGTCTTGCCGGTCTTCCGGTCGCCGATGATGAGCTGCCGCTGGCCCCGGCCGATCGGGGTCATGGCGTCGACCGCCTTGATACCGGTCTGCAGCGGCTCGTCGACGGACTGCCGGGCCATCACGTTCGGGGCCTGCAGCTCCAGCTCGCGGAAGCCCTCGTTGGCGATGTCACCGAGGCCGTCGATCGGCTGGCCGAGCGCGTTGACCACGCGGCCGAGGAAAGCGTCACCGACCGGCACGGAGAGCACCCGGCCGGTGCGCTTGACGCGCTGGCCCTCTTCGAGCTTGGCGGAGTCACCGAGAACGACGACGCCGATCTCCCGGACGTCGAGGTTCAGCGCCACGCCGAGCGTGCCGTCCTCGAACTCCAGGAGCTCGTTGGTCATGGTCGAGGGCAGGCCCTCGACGTGGGCGATACCGTCGCCGGTGTCGGCGACGGTGCCGACCTCCTCGCGGGAGACGTCGGGCGAGTAGGAGGAGACGTAGCGCTCCAGGGCGCCGCGGATCTCCTCCGTCGAGATGGTCAGCTCGGCCATCCTCTGCTTCCTTAAGTATCAGGGGCCCGGGATACCTAGTACCGACCGGTCCGAATGGCGTCTGTCAATCCAGGCGTTTCGCGTGTGCCAGCGGGATGCCGGTCAGCGCTTCGCGAGCGCGTTGCGGGTCTCGTTGAGGCGGCGCAGGACGGTGCCGTCGTACAGGTCGGACCCGACCCGGACGCTGACGCCGCCGAGGACCGAGGGGTCCACCATCTGCTTGACGGAGACCTCCCGACCGTACATCGCTGACAGGCGGGCACCGAGCCGCTGCTCGTCCTCGTCGCTCAACGGGGCCGCCACGGTCACGTACGCGACCCTCCTGTCCCGCCGGTCGGCGGTCAGCTCGACCAGCCGGGTGAGCGAGCCGGTGAAGGAACGCCCGCCGAACCCGTTCAACGCCACCTCGACGAGGCGGACGGTGACCGGGCGGGCCTTGCCGGCGAGCAGCTCGCGGGCCAGCTCGACCCGCCGCTCGGCCGGGCCGACCGGGTCGGACAGCGCCGCCGACAGCGCGGGCTGACCGGCGGCCACCTGGCCGAAGCGGAACAGCTCGTCCTCGACCTCGCCCAGGTCGCCGGAGGCTTCGGCGCTGGCCAGCAGCGCCTCCACGCCGAGGCGCTCGGCGCCGTCGAGCAGCTCCGACGGTGCCGACCACCGGCCGGAGACGAGCTCGGTGAGCAGGTCGAGCGCATCCGCGCCGACCTTGCCCCGGAGCATGTCCCCGAGCAGCCCGGCGCGGTCCGCGCCCGAGCGGGCCGGGTCGGACAGCGCCCGACGCAGCCGCGGCTCACGCCGCAGCAGGCCGGCGACGGCGAGCAGGTCGTCGGCGCTGGCGGCCACCGCCGACGGCTCCGCACCCCGCGCGTACGCCGCCAGGCGCTCGGTCGCGGCCCGGTACGACTCCCGGCTGGCGGCCTGCATCAGCGGGCCCCCGTGCTCTCGAGGTCGCTGAGGAAGCGGTCGACGGTGCCCTTGCGGCGGGCCTCGTCCGCCAGCGACTCGCCGACGATCTTGCTGGCCAGGTCGACCGCGATCGCGCCGACCTCCGTGCGCAGCTCGCGCACGATGGTGGCCCGCTCGGCGGCGAGCTGCTCCTTGCCGGCCGCGATGATCCGGTCGGACTCCTCCCGCGCCTTGGCGAGGATGTCCTGCCGGATGCCCTCCGCGTCGGCCCGGGCGTCGTCCCGGATCTTCGCGGCGTCGGTGCGCGCCTCGGCGAGCTGCGCGCGGTACTGCTCAAGGAGCTGGTTGGCCTCGGCCTGGGCGGCCTCGGCGCGCTTGATGCCACCCTCGATCGCGTCGACCCGGGCCTGGAACGTCTGCTCCATGCGCGGAAAGACGAACTTCATCAGCACGATGCAGAGCAGGACGAAGGCGATGCCACCGACCACGATCTCCTGCCAGATCGGGATGATCGGGTTGTGGGTCGACTCACCACCCTCTGCGGCGAGCAGGTACATGGGAAACCTCCCGGTCGAAGGGCGGGATTTAGAGGTTGCCCTGCCAGATGAAGCCGAAGGCGATACCGAGCAGCGCGAGCGCCTCGATGACGGCGAAGCCGATCCAGACGTACGGCAGGGTCATCCGGGACGACTCCGGCTGGCGGGCGGTCGACTGGATGTAGGCGGCGAAGACCAAACCGACACCGATGCCCGGGCCGATGGCCGCGAGACCGTAGCCGATGGCGGCGGTGCTGCCCTCTACCGCGGCGATGATGTCCATTAGTGGATTCCTCCTGGTTATCACGCGTGACTCTCACGCGGGACGACAACGGGTGGTGCGAGATGGATCAGTGCTCGTCGGCGAGCGCGCCCTGCACGTAGCTGGCGGTGAGCACCGTGAAGACGTATGCCTGCAGGCAGATGACCAGGAACTCGAGGAAGGTGAGGGCGATGGTCATCACCCAGGACAGCACCGAGACCGGGGCCAGCCAGGCGTTGGCGCTGAGCATCGCGAACCCGCCGAGCGTGAAGACCAGCAGGAGCATGTGGCCGGCGAACATGTTCGCGAAGAGACGGACGGCCAGCGAGAACGGCCGGACCAGGAAGGTCGAGAAGAACTCGATCGGGATCAGCAGCGGCAGGATGTACCACGGCGCCGGCGGAATCAGGGAGTTCTTGACGAACTTGCCGAACCCGTGGTGCCGGATGCCCACCCAGATGAACATCACGTAGCTGATCACGGCGAGGAAGGCCGGGAAGGCGATGTGCGAGTTCGGCGAGATCTGGAACAGCGGAACGATCGCGAAGAAGTTCGTCAGCAGGATGAAGCAGAACAGCGTCGTGAAGTACGGCGCGAACCGCACCCCCGCGTGCCCGATCATCTCGACGGCGATGTTGTTGCGCACGAAGCCGTAGATGGACTCGGCGAGCCACTGCTTCTTCGTCGGCACCAGCTGCGGCTTCCGGTAGGTCGCCAGGAAGAAGATGATCAGGACGCCGACGGCGATCCAGACCATGGCCGTAATCTTGGTGAACCAGTAGGAGTCGTGCGCACCCCAGGGCAGGATGCTGGGCAGGTAAAAGTCCTCCACGCTGGGTGGGAATGCCGCCTGGCCCGCTGCCAGGACGTTCGCCTGTCCGAACACCGCGTCCCTTCCTAAGTAGGCGTGCCGAGTCGGCGGACGACCAGGATGATCCCCCCGGCCATGCCGAGCACGACGCCGATCCCGGTGGCGATGCCACCGGTGTCGAGCCACTGGTCGACCAGCCAGCCGACGAAACCCCAGACGAGCATGCCCCCGATCAGGTACGAGAGCGCGGTCCAACCCTGGCCGGCACCGGTCGGAATGTCGTCCGGGCCGCCGCTGGGTCGGGGGGTTTGGTCACCAGCCATGACGGGGCGAACGATATCAGTCGGGAAAACGAGGCTGTGCCTCACCCCCCGCACAACCGTCGTTGTGTGGGCCTCTGGCGGGCGCGTCGTCTGTGGGCACGCTACTCCCCTTCCACCACGGAATGAATGACCGGTGTCGGACACAATCGCGCGTCGTACCGAAAAGTGGGACGCAGGAGCCTTCAGCCCCTGGTCCGGCGCGCGTACACCGTGCTGAGCCACCAGATGTGCGCGCCGGTCCAGACCACCACGCCGACGGCGATGCCGATGCAGAGCGGGACCATGGCCGCCCATCCCGTCGAGGCGACCGCCACCATCACCCCACCCAGGAGGGTGAACTTCGCGACGTACAGGCCGACCCCGAACGGGAGCACGAGCTGCGGGTTGCGCGCATCCGCCCAGGCCAGGACCACGGTGGTGAGGACGTAGCTGGCCACGGTCACGGCCACCCCGGCCGCCACGCCCAGCGCCGCGTCCGCCCCGCCGAGAACGCCGCCCGCCACCGCGCCCAGGGCCGCCACCGCGGCGGAGGCGGCCAGCAGCACCGGCAGGTGGCGCAGCCGCCAGCCCCGGTCGTCGGTTGCCCGCGCCGCGTCCACCACGGGATCAGCCACGGGGGTACGCCGGGAAGGCGGCGACCAGCTCGGCCGCGTCGGCGGCGACCCGGGTGAGGGTGTCGACGCCGCCCGCAGCGGCGGGATCGGCGCGAACCGCGCGGGCGATCAGGGCCGCGACAAGGCGCATCTCCTCCTCGCCCATGCCCTGCGTGGTGACGCTCGGCGTGCCCACCCGGACGCCCGAGGCGACCATGGGCGGCTGCGGGTCGTACGGGATCGCGTTCTTGTTCAGGGTGATGGCCGCGGCGTCGCAGCGCGCCTCGGCCTCGGCCCCGGTCACCCCGGCCGCGCGCAGGTCGAGCAGGGCGAGGTGGGTGTCGGTGCCGCCGGAGACCGGCCGCATCCCCTCGGCGGCGAGCCCGGCGGCGAGCGCGCGGGCGTTGGCCACCACCTGCGCGGCGTACGCCCGGAACTCGGGCTGGGCGGCCTCGCGCAGGGCCACCGCCTTGGCCGCGACGGCGTGCATCAGCGGCCCGCCCTGGGTGAACGGGAAGACCGCCTTGTCGATCCGCTGAGCCAGCGACTCCCGGCACAGGATCATGCCGCCGCGCGGGCCGCGCAGCACCTTGTGCGTGGTGGCGCAGACGACGTCGGCGTACGGCACCGGCGACGGTACGGCCCGGCCGGCGACCAGCCCGATGAAGTGCGCGGCGTCCACCATCAGGTACGCGCCCACCTCGTCGGCGATCTCCCGGAACCGGGCGAAGTCGATCAACCGGGGATACGCCGTCGCCCCACAGATGATCATCTTGGGACGGTGGGCCCGGGCGAGATCGCGCACCTCGTCGTAGTCGATCAGCTCGGTGTCCTTGCGGACCCGGTAGCCGACCGTGCCGTACCACTTGCCGGAGAAGTTCACCCGGCTGCCGTGGGTCAGGTGCCCGCCGTGCGGCAGGTCCATCGCCAGCACCGTGTCCCCCGGCTGCACCAGCGCGGCGTACGCGGCGAGGTTGGCGTTCGCCCCGGAGTGCGGCTGGAGGTTGGCGTGCTCGGCGTCGAACAGCGCCTTCGCCCGGGCGATGCCGATCTCCTCCGCCCGGTCCACCTCGGCGCAGCCGCCGTAGTAGCGCCGGCCCGGGTACCCCTCGGCGTACTTGTTGGTCAGCGTCGAGCCGAGCGCGGCCAGCACCGCCGGGGAGGTCAGGTTTTCGCTGGCGATCAGTTGCAGGCCGCCGCGCAGCCGGTCCAGCTCGCCGAGCACCACCCCGGCGATCTCCGGATCGATGGTGCTGAGCTGCTCGAAGTCCGGCCCCCAGAAGGTGCTCCTCGCGTTCTCCACAGCGAAGGAGTCTACGGAGCCGCACACCGGGGGCCGTGAGATGCCTCGTCACCGGCGCGACCGGGGCACACCGGCGGGCGACTCGCGCCCCTGCTGCTGGCCGAGGGGCGCCAGGTGCGTTGCCTGGTTGGCCACGCCTACCGGGGGTGGTGTTCCCGTTGCACGCGATCGCCTTCGGCGGGCAGGCGGTTCAGTTGCCGGAGCGGGGGGCCGTGGCGCGCAGGGCCACCGACTCGCTGGGCGGGACGAAGTCGCGTACCGGCTGGTCCCGGAGGCCGTCGTGGAGGGTGCGGCCGACCAGGTCGACCAGCTCGGCCTGGACCGCCAGGCCGACCGCGTCCCGGGGATCGTCCGGGTTCGCCGCGATCGAGGCGACGGCAAGCTGCGGAGTGAAGGCGACCACGGTTTCCGTGCCGTTCCCCTCCGAGCTGCCGGTCTTGCCGGCCACCGGCCGGCCCAGCCGGCCGCGCAGGTCCCGGGCGGTGCCGTCGGAGCAGCCGCCGTACATCGACTGGTCGCCGACCGGGCACCGGGCCGCGTCGGCCGCGCCCCGGGCCACGTCCGTGTCGAGCACCTGTCGGCAGTCCGGGCGCCCGGCGGTGACCTCCCGCCCGGCGGCGTCGAGGATCCGGACCACCGGCGTGGGCGCGCACCACAGCCCCTCCGCCGCCACCGCCGCGTACGCCCCGGCGAGGTCGAGCGGGGTGGTGGCGGCGACGCCCAGCGTGAACGGGCCCCACTCCCGCGCGCCGTACCTGGCCATCCGGGCGTCGGACTCGGCGCGCAGCCGGATGCCGAGCCGCTCGGCCATCTCCACCACCCGGTCCGCGCCGACCCGCTCGGTCAGCCACGCGAAGTACGTGTTGACCGAGCGGCCGAACGCGTCCCACATGGTCCGGTAACCGTCCATCGCGATCGGGTCGGAGTTGACCGGGCACCAGCGGCCACGGCATTCGGCGGAGCCGCCGGTCACCGGAAAGCGGGTGACGATGCGGGACGGGGCGTCGAAGAGGGTGTCCAGCGGCAGTCCCGCCTCCAGCGCGGCGAGCACCGCGAAAATCTTGAACGTCGACCCGGCCTGGTACCCGTGGATGGTTCCGCCCCCAGCGACGAGCTGGTTGACGGTGTTCGGGCGGTTGCGCCAGCCCGGCGGGTTCTCCTCGACGCTGTAGTTCCGGTTCACCGCGAGGGCGAGCACCCGCCCCGTGCCCGGTTGCACCACGGCCGTCGGCGCGGTACGCGGGTCGTCAACGTCGTAGATCCGCAACACCTGCTCGGCCGCGGTCCGCTGCACCGCCGGGTCGAGCGACGTGACGATCCGGAAGCCGCCCCGGCGCAGGGTGCGCTGCCGCTCGTCGGCGGTGGCGCCGAACGCCTGCTGCTCGCTCCACCACCGGGTGAACCAGTCGCAGAAGAAGCCCCAGTCGTTGTGCTCCTGCGGGACCGCCGTGCAGTCGTTCGGCGTCGCGCTGGGCTTCAGGGCGAGCGGCTCGGCCTTCGCCGCCGCGGCCACGTCGGGCGCGACCTGGCCGGTTTCGACCAGCCGGTCCAGCACGTACGTCCGGCGGGCCAGCGCCGCGTCGGCGTCGCCGTTGATCGGGTCGTCGGTGTGCGGCGAGCGCACCAGCCCGGCCAGCAGGGCCGACTCGGCCAGGGTGAGCTGCGCCGGCAGCTTGGAGAAGTACCGCTTGCTGGCCGCACCCACCCCGTACGCGCCCGCGCCGAAGTAGGCGATGTTGAGGTAGCCGGCGAGGATCTGGTCCTTGCTCATCTCGTGCTCCAGCGCCAGGGCGTACCGCATCTCCTTGATCTTGCGGCTGAGGGTGACCTCGGTGGCCTTGGCCCGCTCCTCCTCGGTCAGCCCAGGGTCGCTGGCGAGCACGTTGCGCACGTACTGCATGGTCAGGGTCGACGCGCCCTGCCGGGGCGCGCCGTCGCGCCGGTTGGCGGTGAACGCCCGGACCACGCCCCGCACGTCCACGCCCGGGTGCTCGTAGAAGCGGACGTCCTCGGCGGCGACCACGGCCTGACGCATCGCCGGCGCCACCTGGGCCAGCGGCACGTCGACCCGGTCCTCCGTGTAGAAGGACGTGATCAGAGTGCGGCCGTCGTTGGCGTAGAGGGTGGACCGTTGCGCCGTCGGCGGCGTGAGCAGCGACGCCGGCAGGTCCGACCACGGCTCGGTGATCCCCCGGATGCCGAATCCGAAGACCAGGGCGGCCGGCAGTGCGGCCACCGCGAGCGCCAGCCCGGCGAGCACGCCGGCGATCACGATGGTCATCAGCTTGTTGAGACGACAGGCCCGGATCATCAGCTCTCCCCGCAGGAGCCGGTCAGGTGCGAACCCGTTCAGAATGACCCGGGCGGCAGCGCACCCGGCCGGTTTTCCCCAAAGGGGGACGAATTTCGCGAAAAAGACACGCGACGTGCCGGAGCCGCCGTGCCGAAGCCACCGCGCCGCGCCCTCGCCGAAGCCGCAGCGCCGTCAGGGCAGGACAGCGGCGTGCTGTCAGGGGCAGGACAGCGGCGCCGTCAGGGCAGCAGGGCGGCGGCCAGGGGGTGGACGGTCTCCTCGATCTCGTCTGCGACCCGGCTGAAGCACTGGTCGCCGCGCCCCCACGGGTCGTCGAGGTCGTCGGTGTGCAGCGGGGCCGCGCCCTGCCGGGCGGCGTGCGCGGCGGCCACCAGGGCCACGCCCCGGGCGTACACGGCGTCCCCCGTGGCGTCGGCCGGGGGCAGCCCGGCGGCGTCGACCGCCGCCAGCAGCCGGCCGAACTCACCGAGCACGAACGTGCGGGGCGCGGCGTCGGGGCGCAGCGCCACCACGTACTCCTGCTGGTCGGCGGTGGCGGTGAGCACCAGGTCCGCCGCGTCGATGAGGTCGGAGCGCAGCTTGCGGGCGGCGAAGCCGTCCACGTCGCCGCCCCGGGAGACCACCTGACGGGCCGCCGGCGGGTTCATCTCCTCGCCCGCGTGCCAGCCGCCGGTGCCTGCGCTGTGGCTGTGCAGCAGCCCGTCCGCGCCGATCGGGTCGATGCCGCGCCGCGCCAGCCGCTCGCGGACGGCCAGCGCCAGCAGCCGCTCCGCCATCGGTGAGCGGCAGATGTTTCCCATGCAGACGTGCAGGACGGTGAACGGAGGCACTCAGCCCACCTGGCTCTCGACGATGTCCGGCACGACGTCCCGCAGCTTCTCGACCGGGATCGCCCCGGCGCGCAGCAGCCTCGGCACCTCGCCGGTGAGGTCGACGATGGTGCTCGGCACCGGATCGGGACACGGCCCGGCCTCCAGGTACGCCCGGACGGTGTACCCGAGCTGCTCCCGGGCCGCCTCGGCGGTCACCGCCGCCGGCTGGCCGACCTTGTTGGCCGACGCCACCGCCATCGGGCCGGTCTCGCGCAGCACCTCCAGGGCCACCGGGTGCAGCGGCATCCGGACCGCGACGGTGCCGCTGTCGTCGCCGAGGTCCCACGACAGGCTCGGCGAGTGCTCCACCACGATCGTGAGCGCGCCCGGCCAGAACGCCTCGACCAGGTCGCGGGCCGACCGGGGCAGCGTGAAGACCAGGCCGTCGAGGGTGTGGCGGGACCCGATCAGCACCGGGGGCGCCTGCCGGGTGCCGCCCTTGGCGTCCGAGAGCGCCCTCACCGCGTACGGGGTGAAGGCGTCCGCGCCGATCCCGTAGACCGTGTCCGTCGGCAGGACGACCAGCTCGCCGTTCTTGACCGCCTCGATGGCAGCGGCGATGCCGCGGTCCCGGTCGGCGAGCGACCGACAGTCGTAGAGCATCACGAGGAGCCAGTCTGCCACGCCCCGGCCCGGTCGGTGTCCTCGGCGTGAACGGGTCCCACAGGTCCGGGTCCGCCCGCCGTCCCCGGTGTGCGGCAGGATGCCGGGAATCGGCGGCGGGCGGTCGCGAACCGGGGCCGTCCGGTCAGGTCCCGGTGCTCCACGATCTCCTCGTACCGGCCGTCGGCGGCCAGTAGCGCGGGCACCGCCGCGCCGTGCGTGTCGTCGTGCTCGACACCGAGCACCCCGCCGGGGCGGAGTAGCTGTGCGGCGCGGGCCAGCACCGGCCGGATCACGTCCAGCCCGTCCGCACCGCCGAAGACCGCCTCGTCCGGGTCGTGCGCCGCCACCTCCGGGGGCACCTGGACGGCCCTCGGCACGTACGGCGGGTTGCACAGCAACACGTCCACCCGCCCGACCAGCTCGCCGAGCAGGCCCGGATCGGTGACGTCGGCGGCCACCACCTCGACCGGCCGGTCCCCTGCGGCGGCCCGGTCGGCCGCGTTGCGGCGCAGCCACGCCAGCGCCGCCGGGGACCGCTCCACGGCCACCACCCGGGCGGCGGGTGCCTCCTGGGCCACCGCGAGGGCGATCGCTCCCGACCCGCTGCACAGGTCGACGACCAGCGGCCCACCGGCCGCCCCCTGGTCGCCCTCAGCCGTGGGGTCGCAGGCCCGCAGCCGGGCCTGGTCCACGCCCCAGCCGGCGAGCAGCTCGGTCTCCGGCCGGGGCACGAAGACGCCCGGACCGACCGCCAGCTCCAGGTGCCGGAAGGCGGCTCCGCCGGTGAGGTGTTGCAGCGGCTCCCGGGCCACCCGGCGGGCGACCAGGGCGTCGTACCGCTCGAGCTGGTCGGGGCTGAGGCCGTCGGCCAGCGCCAGCCGCCCCCGGGGCACGCCCAGCACGTGGGCGGCGAGCAGCTCGGCCTCGACGCGAGGCGACTCGATCCCCGCCGTGGCGAGAAGGCGGGCGGCGCGGGCCACCGCCACCGTGGGCCGACGGCGTTCTGACCCTTCGGACGGGTGTTGCGGGCGGGAGGTCACGACATAATCATGAAGCGTCGCGGGCCGCGCCATGAGTTGGTGCGTCCCTCCGCACACCGACAGGAGGTCGCGCGTGGGGTGGCTCAACCGGGTCAACGACCAGGTTGACGTCCTGACACGGGCTCGCGCGCTTCAGGAGGTGAGTCGCTCCGCTGAGTCGTGCCTCCTGCTCGACGGGGTGATCCGCAGCACCAGCGACCCGTACGCCCGGGCCGACGCGCTCGTGCAGCGCCTGTCCGCGTTGATCAATCTCGGGCGCACCGCCGAGTACACCCGGGCCATCGAGGAGGCGTCCGCCGCCGTGCGGGACCTCGCCGAGCCGTACCTGCACGGGCACCTCAACGCGCTGGCCGCGCTCGCCGCTCACCATCAGGGGGCGCTCGACCGGTGCGTCACCCACCTGGTGAAGGCGGCCCGGGCGCTGGGGGCGGTCGAGGACCCGGACCGGGACACCGCCTGGGGCTGGCACGACCTCGCGATGGCCTACTCCTACCTGAGCTTCCACGGGTACGCGCTCGGCGCCATCGAGCGCGCCCGCCAGCTCGGGCTGGCCGCCGGCATCCCCGAGGAGACCTTCGCCGCGCCCGGCATCCGGCTGCGCAACGCGGTCGCCCTCGACCACAACGGCGACAGCGACGGCTGCCTGCGGGTGCTCCGGGACGTCGCCGCCGACCTGGGCCGGTTCCTGCGCGGCGGGCGGGCCGACGAGCTGCGCCCGAGCAGCCTGGCCGCGTACGGCTACGCTGCCGCCCGCCGGGCCGCCCTCGGCGACCGGGTGGAGACCGCCACCGACGCCGACCCGAACCGGCTGCTCGGCCACGGCGCGGACAGCGCCCGGGCCCGGGACATGCGCCAGCTCGGCCAGGTGTGCCTGGCCATCGCGGCCGGCAACCCGATCGAGGCGATCACCCGGCTCGACACCGCCCGGGTCTCCAACGAGACGCTCGGCGCGGCGGAGCGGGCCCGGCTGCGCAGCATCGCGTACGGCCGGGCCGGCGACCACGCGGCGGCCCACCGGGCCGACCGGCACGCGTTCCGGCTCGCCGCGCAGCGCAACGACCGGCTGCGGGACGTCTACATCGACGGCATAGCCGCCCGGATCGACCACGAGGAGATGCGGCGGGAGGCGGCCCGGTTCGAGGGCGAGGCGCTCACCGACCCGCTGACCGGCCTGCCCAACCGTCGCCGGCTGGAGCGCTACATCGCGGCCGTGGTGGCCGGGGGCGAGCGGGTGGTGATCGGGGTCTGCGACCTGGACGGCTTCAAGGCGGTCAACACCCGCCACGGCCACCACTCCGGCGACCTGGTTCTCCAGCGCATCGCCGGGGTGATCAACCGGGTCATGCGCCGGGGCGACTTCGTGGCCCGCTACGGCGGCGACGAGTTCGTGGTGGTGCTCTCCGGGGCGGGAATGACCGAGGCGGCCGAGGTGGCCCGCCGCATCGAGGCGGCGGTGCGCACCGAGGACTGGGAGGCCCTGGTGCCCGGCACCCCGGTCGGGGTGACCATAGGGTTCGCCGAGGTCAGGGCCAGCGGCCCGGGCCTGCGCGACGCGCTCGGCGCGGCGTTCGAGACCGCCGACCGGGAGATGCTGGCCGCCAAGAACCGCTCCCGCGCCTCCTGAGGCCAGGGGGCCGCCTCCGGTGCGGTGACGGCCGGTCGGCCCCTGCCCACCTCAGGTGCGGTAGCCGCAGATCGGCCCGGCCCCGCCTCAGCGGCGGGTCAGCTCCGTGTCGCCGGCCAGTCGGGCGGCGCGATCGGCGTCGGCCAGGGCGTCCAGCACACCGTCCAGCTCGCCGGCGAGGGCCAGGTCGAGGTTGTACGCCGTGTAGCCGATTCGGTGGTCGGTGATCCGGTTCTGCGGGAAGTTGTACGTGCGGATGCGCTCCGAGCGGTCCACGGTACGCACCTGCGCCTTGCGGGCGTCCGAGGCGGCGGCGTCGGCCTGCTCCTGGGCGGCGGCCAGCAGCCGGGCCCGCAGGATGCGCATCGCCTGCTCGCGGTTCTGTAGCTGGGACTTCTCGTTCTGGCAGGAGACCACGATCCCGGTCGGCACGTGGGTGATCCGTACCGCCGAGTCGGTGGTGTTCACGGACTGCCCGCCCGGCCCGGACGAGCGGAACACGTCGATCCGCAGGTCGTTCGGGTCGACGCTCACGTCGACGTCCTCGGCCTCGGGCAGCACCAGCACGCCGGCGGCGCTGGTGTGGATGCGTCCCTGCGACTCGGTGACCGGGACACGCTGCACCCGGTGCACCCCGCCCTCCCACTTGAGTCGCGACCACACGCCGTTGCCGCCCTCCGGGACGCCCTTGGTCTTGATCGCCAGCGAGACGTCCTTGACCCCGCCCAGGTCGGAGTCCTGCGCGTCGATGACCTCAGTGAGCCAGCCGCGACGCTCGGCGTACCGGGTGTACATCCGCAGCAGGTCTCCGGCGAACAGGGCGGACTCCTCGCCGCCCTCGCCGGCCTTGATCTCGACGATCACGTCCTTGGCGTCGTGCGGGTCGCGCGGGATCAGCAGCTCGGCGAGGCGTTCCTCCAGCGCGGGCAGCCCGGCGGCGATCGACTCCGTCTCGGCGGCGAAGGACGGGTCCTCGGCGGCCAGTTCCCGCGCCGCAGCCAGGTCGGCGCGGGCCTGCTCCAGCTCGGCAGCCGCCTTGTGCAGCGGCGACAGCTCCGCGTAGCGGCGGCCGACCCGACGGGCGGCGTTCTGGTCCGCGTGGATCGCCGGGTCCGCGAGGCGCTTCTCCAGCTCGGCGTACTCGTCGAGGAGGGCCGCCAACCGCTCACTGCTCATGCTCGGGGTGCTCCTTCGACGACGAGGGCCCGACCGGCGACAACCGGATGTGCGGGGCAATACGGACAGCGCCCGCGCCCGGCAGGAAGCCGGACGCGGGCGCCGAACGTGGAGCTACTTGGCCTTCTTGGCCTGAACCTTGGCGTACTTCTGCTGGAACTTGGCGACCCGGCCGGCCGTGTCGAGAACGCGCTGCTTACCGGTGTAGAACGGGTGGCAGGCGCTGCAGGTCTCGACGTGGATGGAACCGCCCTTGGCGGTGCTGCGGGTCGTGAAGGTGCTGCCGCAGGAGCAGCTGACCGCGGTGGTCGTGTACTCCGGGTGGATGTTGGGCTTCATGTCGCCTCGGTCCTCTCACTTGGTGGTCGCCGGGTCGCCGTGCGGCCCCGACGCGTGGCGCGCGTCGGGCTCGGGCGTGAACCGGAACCGGTGGCCGATTGACCAGTGTGCCATGGGCATGAGCCGACCATCCAGGCGGGCCGCACAGCAGGTCCGGCTTCGTCAACGTGCCTGTCCCCTCCCGCATTCCCACGACGCAAGGAAGGGCACCTTTTAACGCCTCCGGTAGAGCAGGATCCCCTTCTCACGTCCCCCGAGCGCCGGGCGGTCGCGAGCAGCTCGTTGGGCACAGGGCGCGTACCGTGCGGAAGGGCACGGTCGCCGGCGACCGTGCCCTTCGGCGCGTGCTACCGGGTCACTCCCCCGGTGTGGACTTGGCGATCTGCATCAGGAACTCGATGTTGGTACGGGACTGCTTGAGCCGGTCCAGCAGCAGGTCCAGCGCCGCCTGCGAGTCCAGCGAGTGCAGGACCTTACGGAGCTTGTGGATGATGGCCAGTTCCTCCGGCGCGAGCAGGATCTCCTCCTTACGCGTGCCGGACGGGTGGATGTCGATGGCCGGGAAGGTGCGCTTGTCGGCGATCTTCCGGTCCAGCTTCAGCTCCGCGTTGCCGGTGCCCTTGAACTCCTCGAAGATGACCGTGTCCGCCATGGAACCGGTCTCCACCAGCGCGGTGGCGAGGATGGTCAGCGAGCCGCCGTTCTCGATGTTGCGGGCCGCACCCAGGAAGCGCTTCGGCGGGTAGAGCGCGGTGGAGTCGATACCACCCGACATGATCCGGCCGGAGGCCGGCGCCGCCAGGTTGTACGACCGACCGAGCCGGGTCACCGAGTCGAGCAGCACGACCACGTCGTGCCCCAGCTCGACCAGCCGCTTCGCCCGCTCGATCGCCAACTCCGCCACCGTCGTGTGGTCCTGCGGCGGACGGTCGAACGTGGCCGCGATGACCTCGCCCTTCACCGACCGCTGCATGTCGGTGACCTCTTCGGGCCGCTCGTCCACCAGCACCACCATCAGGTGGCACTCCGGGTTGTTGTGCGTGATGGCGTTCGCGATCGCCTGGAGCACCATCGTCTTGCCTGCCTTCGGCGGCGAGACGATCAGCGCCCGCTGGCCCTTGCCGATCGGCATGACCAGGTCGATGACCCGCGTCGTCAGGATGTGCGGCTCGGTCTCCAGCCGCAGCCGCTCCTGCGGGTACAGCGGGGTCAGCTTGTAGAACTCCGGCCGCCGCCGCGCCTCGTCCGGCTCCATCCCGTTGATCGTGTCGAGCCGCACCAGCGGGTTGTACTTGTCCCGCCGCTGCTCGCCGTCCCGGGTCGTCCGCACCGCACCGGTGATCGCGTCACCGCGGCGCAGGCCGTACCTCTTGATCTGGGACATCGAGACGTAGACGTCGTTCGGGCCGGCCAGGTAGCCGGTGGTCCGGACGAAGGCGTAGTTGTCGAGCACGTCGATGATGCCGGCGACCGGGACGAGGACGTCGTCCTCGCTCACCTGCGGCTCGCGACCGCCGCCAGCGGCCGCGCCGTCGCCTTCGCCACGCTCGCCCCGGCCCCGACGGCGGTCCCGGAAGCGGCTGCGCCGGCCCCGCCGGCCGCCGTTCTCGTCGTCGTCGTCACCGCCGTTGTCCCGCTCGGCGCGCTGACCCCGGTCGTTACGGTCGTTGCGGTCGCCGCGGTCGACCCGCTCGTTGCGGTCAACGCGCTCGGCCCGGTCACCACGGTCGGTGCGCTCGGTCCGGTCGTTGCGCTCGGCCCGGTCGGTGCGCTCGGCCCGGTCGGTGCGGTCACCGCGCTCGTTGCGGTCACCGCGCTCGGCCCGGTCACCGCGGTCGGCCCGCTCGCCGCGCTCCGTGCGCTCGGCCTGGTCCCGGCCGCCCCGGCCCTCGCCGCGTTCCCGGCGCCCGTCAACCCGCTCGGCGGGCTCCGGGGCGGTCACGCTCGGGGACTCCTCGGCCCGGGTCTCGGCCGGCCGGGACTCCGCCTCGGCGGGCCGGGACTCGGCCACAGCAGCGGTCCGGCTACGCCGGGCCCGGGTCCGGCCCTCGGCCGGGGCGGCAGCCGGCTCGGCCGGCGTCCGGTTCTGATCGGTGCCCGACGGGGCCTGGGAGACCTCGGCGCGCACCTCCTCGCGGGCGGGAGCGGCGGCGGCCGCCGCGACCTCGGCCCGCGGTCGAGGGGTCCCGGCGGCGGCGCCGCCCTGCCGCTCGGAAATCGCGCTGATCAGCTCGCCCTTGCGCATGCGAGCCGTACCGGAGATGCCGAGCGACGCGGCCAGGCTCTGGAGCTCCGGCAGCAGCATCGCCGACAGGCCGGTGCCGCTACGCCGACGACGGGTGGGGGCAGCGGCGGTGGCATCGCCAGCGACGTTGGAAACATCCGACGTCACGTCGGTGGTGTCGCTCAATGGATTCCTTCCCTCGATAGGCCGGGACTGCCCGGAGTCGACAAGCAGATGGCCGGGCGGCCTCGGTGCACCCGCCTCGCATGACGCGTCGCGGGAGACTGTGACACAGCAGCCGGCCGGTTTCCCGACTCACCAACCTCGGTGAGCAGGTCTCGTCGTCTGCGGCGACCTGCGGAAACTGCGGTGCGGCGTGGGCCTTAGGCAGGGGTGACGGGCTGACCGCCGAGAGCTTCGGGGGTGCGCCGACCCGCAGGAGGATCGCATGCTTCGCGGCTGTGCTAAGTCTAGAGCGTAATCAACTCTTCCGACCTGCGGCAACAGGGTCCCGCTCGGCGTGTTCAAGTCTACCCCGTGCGACCCGCGCTCCGCGCCTGTCTATACCCAACGGCCAGACCTGCCAACCTGCCCCCGGCGCGAAATATTCCGGGGGCTCGGTCAGCGCCAGCACGGTCGGACCGGCCCCACTGACCACCGCCGCCACACCGGCCGCACGGAGCACGCCGACCAGGGCGGACGAGTCCGGCATCCCGGCGGCGCGGTAGTCCTGGTGCAGCCGGTCGACCGTGGCGGGCAGCAGCAGCGCCGGCTCGGCGGTCAGGGCGTGCACCAGCAGCGCCGCCCGGCCGGCGTTGAACGCGGCGTCGCCGTGCGGGACGGCCGCCGGCAACGCGGCCCGGGCCTCGGCGGTCAGCCCGCGCTCGGCGGGCACGAAGACGATCGGGCGCACCCCGTCGGCCACGGCCAGCGACACCGCCCGGGCGTCGGCCGGCTCCGTCCAGGCGATCGTGAAGCCGCCGAGCAGGCAGGGCGCGACGTTGTCGGGATGCCCCTCGATCTGGGCCGCCAGCCGCAGCGCGCCCGCGTCGTCCAGCCGGGCCACGCCGTCGACGACCAGGGCCCGGGCCAGCAGCACGCCGGCCACGATGGCCGCCGACGAGGAGCCCAGCCCCCGGGCCTGGGGGATCCGGTTGACGCACTCCACCGCGAGGCCCGACGGCTGACCACCCAGCGCGTCGAAGGCGGCCCGCATGGCCCGGACGACCAGGTGCGTCTCGTCGTCGGGCAGCTCACCCGCGCCCTGCCCGGTCACCGTCACCCGGACGCCGTCGGGCACCACCTCGGCGGCCACGTCGTCGTGCAGGCCGAGTGCCAAACCCAGCGCGTCGAACCCCGGCCCGAGGTTGGCGCTGGTGGCGGGAACCCGGACCTTCACCGGCCCGGACACGAATGTCGTCGGCACGCCGCTCATGCTAGGCCGCCGGGCCACCACCGCGCCGGCCCGCCCGGCCCGTGGGACGTGACCGCCTTCGCTAGCTGACGCCCGACGGGTCCGAACGAGGGGGGGCACCCCTCACGCCCCCGTCGGGGTGGATTCGGCAACCGGGTCGGACAGCGACAGCCGCCGGGTGGCGATCCGCCAGCCGAGCGCGTAGACCAGCGTCACCAGGCCGCAGCCGGCCAGCACCACCCGCTCGTCAACCAGGTCCACCACCCCGGCCACCACGAGCTGGCTCACCGAGATGGCGAGCGTGGCCAGCATCATGTCGGTGGCGAAGACCCGGCCGCGCAGCCGGTCCGGCACCTCGCCCTGGAGGGCGAAGTTCGACATCACCCAGTTGCTCCCGCCGGCGAAGTGCGCCACGAACACCAGCGCCAGCACCAGCGGGAACCAGTCCACCACCGAGGTGCCCAGGTAGGCCAGGCCGTACAGGGACATCGACAGCGCCAGGCCGGGCAGCAGCCAGGCCCGGTTGGTCAGCACCCGCCGCATCAGGATCGGGCCGACCAGGGCGCCCGCGCCGCGTACCGCGAAGAGCAGGCCCACGCCGATCGCGCCCACCCCGTACACGCCGGCGAGCAGCGGGAAGACGGTCAGCACGCCGTTGCCCAGGCCGACCGCCGACTTCACCGTGACCAGGCCGAGCACCCGGGGGCGGTGCCCGATGTAGCCGAGCGCCTCCCGGATCGCCGCCCAGGTGCGCTGCGCCGGCGCGTCGGCTGCGCGGGGGGCCTGCAACGGGCGGCGGATCAGCGCGGCCAGCCCCGCCGCCAGCGTCAGGCCGCCTGCGGCCACCCAGAAGCAGGCGTACGGGCCGGCGGCGGCGCTGAGCACGCCGCCCAGCGACGCGCCGACCACGGTCATGGTGCCCCAGGCCGAGCCGGCGACCGCGTTGCCGGCGGCCAGCTCCTGCGGATCGAGGACGTTGGGCAGGGCCGCCTGGGCGGCCGGCGAGTAGAACGCCTTCGCCACCGCGATCACGGCGATCGCCACCATCGCCAGCCACGCCGTCCCCGGGCCGCGGACGCCGAGCAGCAGCAGGGCCCCGAGCAGCGCGGCGGCGTTGGCCGCCATCATGACCTTCTTACGGTCGAACCGGTCCGCGACCGTCCCCGTGTACGGCAGCAGCAGCGCCACCACGCCGGTGTCCAGGGCGAGCACGAGGGCACCCCAGACCCCGCTGCCGGTCAGCTTCGGCAGCAGGACGAGCAGCGGCACCATGACGAACCAGTCCGCGCCGAAGACCACCAGCTCGGCCAGGAAAAGGTTGCGGAAGCTGCGGTTGCGGACCAGGACCGAGAGGGTGGGCGACACGTCCGGGAACCCTACCCTCCGGGCTGCGGTGCGCCTGCCTGCCGCAGCAGCTCGCTCGGCGATCGCGTCGTGCGCCCGGCTCAGGTCGTCGTGGACCTCGGTGGCGTCGTGCCGGACCAGGTCGGTGCGCCCAGCTGTGGTTGCCCACCTCGTGCCGGCCGAGCCGGCCGCGCAGCAGGCCCGCGTGCTGCCGCGCTCGCTGCCCGGCCAGGAAGAACGTTGCCGGCACGGTGTACCGGTCCAGGGTGTCGAGCACCATCGGGTTCACTGTGGGCGCGGGCCGTCGTCGAAAGTGAGCGCCACCAGCCGCTGTGCGGTCCGCCGCCCCCACCGGCCAGCGCCGTCCGCCACGGCCCGCTCCCCGCCGAACAGCGGGTCACCCCCGGTGACCCGACACCGTCAGTGTGCGGCATCCGACTCATCGTGCCTGGTCGGACAGGCGACGCAGCCGTACGCCGAACGCCCCCGCCGGACGGTGTCCCGGCGGGGGCGTTCTTGGTCGTGGCGGCTACTCGGCCGGCGGCAGCGGCGACTGCCGGCTCTTCGGCAGGCGAAGCACCTCGAACTGGTCGGTGCCGTCCACCAGGGCCGCCGACGGCGTGGGCCGGGCGGGGGCGGCCGGCGCGGCGGCGGGGACGGGCTCGCCGGCCGGCGGCGTACCGCCGTCGCCAATGGACTCCGCCGCTGGAGCGCCCCGGCGGCGGAGCCGGCGGGCCCGCAGCGACTCCTTGGTGTTCTCCACCATCGTGTAGAGGGTCGGAACCAGGATCAGGGTGAGCAGGGTGGAGCTGAGCAGGCCACCGATCACCACGATCGCCAGCGGCTTGGAGATGAAGCCGCCCTCCCCGGTCAGGCCGAACGCCATCGGCAGCAGCGCGAAGATCGTCGCGACGGCGGTCATCAGGATCGGGCGCAGCCGGCGTCGGCCGCCCTCGACAACCGCCTCGTTGACCCCCATGCCCTGCGCCCGGTACTGGTTGATCAGGTCCAGCAGCACGATCGCGTTGGTCACCACGATGCCGACCAGCATCAGCACGCCGATCAGCGCTGGCACGCCCAGCGGGGTGCCGGTGGCCAGCAGCAGGCCGATCGCGCCGGTCGCCGCGAACGGAACCGAGATCAGCAGGATCAGCGCCTGGGTCAGGCTGCGGAACGTCGCCACCATGATCAGGAACACGATCGCGATGGCCGCGAGCACGGCCAGCCCCAGGTCGGCGAACGCCTCGCTCTGGTCGGCGCTGACGCCGCCGATGCTCATCGTCGCGCCGGGAACGTCGATGGCGTCCAGCTTCTTCTGGAGCTCCTTGGTGGTCGCGCCGAGGTTGCTGCCGGTCGCCGTGCCGGTGACCGTGACGCTGCGCTCCCCGTCGATGCGGGTCACCTGCTGCGGCCCCTCGGCCTGGGTGATGTCGGCGATGTCGTCCAGCCTCACCGGGCCGACGCGCAGCTCCCGCAGCTCCTCCACCGTCAGCGGCGGCTGCGCGCCGGAGCGCAGCACCACGTCCTGCTGGCCGTCGTCGAGGGTGACCTGCCCCAGCGGGGTGCCCCGGTACACCTGGGCGACGAGCTGCCCGACGGCCGCCTCGGTGAGTCCCGCCCGCGCCGCGGCCAGCCGGTTCACGGTCACGTCCACCCGCGGCACCCGCTCGGCCAGGCTGGTCGAGACGTCCTCGACGTCGGCCGTGGCGGTCATGGCGGCCCGCGCCTGCTCGGCCGCCTGGGCCAGCACCTCGGAGTCGGCCGCCTGCACGACGACCTCCAGTTGGTTGGTCGACCCGCCCCCGTCGGCCCCGCCGAAGCTCACCTCGCCGACGGCGGCGCCGAGGGAGTCGAACTCGCGGCGCAGGGCCTCCTTCACCTCGGCCACGTCGGTCTCGCCGTCGAGCGTGACGGAGAAGGTGGCGGCGTTGTTGCCGCCGCCGCCCGCCCAGGGCTGGTCGTTGCCCCCAGCGCTCACCTGGTACGTCTCGACGCCGTCGGCTCGGTCCAGCACCGCCTCGACCCGGCGGGCCGCCTGGTCGGTGGCGACCAGCCCGCTGCCGGCCGGAAGCTGCTGGGTGATGGTCAGGGTGTCCTGGCCGGAGTCGTCCAGGAAGTTGGTCTTGAGCGTGCTGGACAGGAGCAGCGTGCCGAGCAGCACCAGCAGCCCCAGCCCGGAGGTGATCCAGCGGGTCCGCCGGCTGCCGGTGGCGAACCCGATCACCGGCAGGTACGCCCGCTGCAACGGGCTGCGCAGCTCCTTCTCCTCGGCGACCCGGCGCTCGGCCTCGTCGTCCGCCCCGCCCCGCTTCGACTTCAAGAACCAGTACGCCAGCACGGGGATCACCGTGAGCGAGACCAGCAGCGAGGCGAGCAGGGCCACCGTCACGGTGATCGCGAACGGCGCGAAGAGCTGCCCGACGAAACCGCCGACCAGCGCGATCGGGGCGAAGACGGCGACCGTGGTCAGCGTCGACGCGGTCACCGCGCCGGCCACCTCGCGGACCGCGGTGAGGATCGCCGCCCGCTTCGGCTCGCCGTACTCCAGGTGGCGTTTGATGTTCTCCAGCACCACGATCGAGTCGTCGACCACCCGGCCGACCGCGATGGTCAGCGCACCGAGGGTGAGCAGGTTGAGCGAGTAGTCGCCGATCCAGAGCGCGATGAGCGCCACCAGCACCGAAAGCGGGATGGACACGGCGGTGACCACGGTCGAGCGCACCGACAGCAGGAAGACCAGGATGACCACGACCGCCATGACCAGGCCCAGCAGGCCCTCGGTGGTGAGGCTCTCGATGGACTTCTCCACGAACGGGGCCTGGTCGAACACGACGGTCAGCTCAGCGCCGGAGGCCGAACGCAGGTCGGCGAGGCGTTCGCGGATCTCGTGGGAGATCTCGACGGCGTTGCCGTCCGGTGCGGCCGTGACGGCGATGCCGAGGCTGTCCCGGCCGTTGGTGCGGGTGAACGAGGTGGCCGGGGCGAGCTGCTGCGCCACGGTCGCCACGTCGCCGAGCTTCACCGGGGCGGCCTTCGGCGCGGTCGGAACCAGCACGATGCCCTTGAGGTCGTCGAGGGAGCGGATCGGCGTACCCACTCCGACGATGAGCGCCCGCGACCCGTCGCTGACCGCGCCGGCCGGCACGGCGACGCCGTTGGTCTTCAGGGCGGTGCCGATCGCGGTCGGCGCGAGCTTCGCGGCGGCCAGCTTCGCCGGGTCCGGGGTGACCGTGACGACCTGGTCGCGGGTGCCGGTCACGACAACGGTGCGGACCCCGTCGATCGCCTCCAGCTCCGGTACGACGGCGTCGCGCAGCCGGTCGGCCAGCACCCGCTCGTCGCCGCCGCCGGACGCGGCGAGCACCACGGCCGGAAGGTCGTCGGTGGTGCCGGTCAGGACCTGCGGGTCGACGCTTTCGGGGAGCTGGCTGTCGATCCGGTTCAGCGCAGTCTCCATCTTGTTGACCACGTTGTCCAGGTCGGTGCCGAACGTGAACTCCACCTCGACCGTGGACGAGCCCTCGCGGGAGGTGGAGGTGACCTTCTCCACCCCGGGGATGCCCTGGAGGCTGTTCTCGATCGGCTCGGTGACCTGCGACTCGACGATCTCGGGCGCGGCGCCGGGGTAGACCGCCACGACGAACGCGCCCGGGAACTCCAGCGACGGCAGGAGTTGCTGCTTCAACGACGGGACGGCGAACAGACCGAACAGCGTCGTGACCACCGCGATGAGGGCGACCAGCCCTCGGTTGGCGAGGCTGAATCTGGCGAGCAGCGACATCGGCGTGGCTCACTCCTGGAAGAGGAAGGCGGGACAGCTCGTTAGCAAGGAGTGTGCCCGATCCGATCTCTCCCGCCGGGGCCAGGGTCGCGCCGACCCACCGGGTGACGTGTCGCGTCCGTCGCCGCGCGGCCCGGCGGCCGGCGGGCTCAGGCCAGGTCGAGGGAGCGGGCGGCGGCGAGGGCGTCGTTGCCGATGGTGATCGGGGCGGGGGCCGTGGAGATCGCCCACTCCGGGTCCTTCAGGCCATGGCCGGTGACCGTGCAGACGACCGTCGAGCCAGCCGGCACCCGACCGGCGGCGGCCTGCTGGAGCAGCCCGGCGACGCTGGCCGCGCTGCCCAGCTCCACGAAGGCGCCGACCTCGCGGGCCAGCAGCCGGTACGCGGCCAGGATCTCCCGGTCGCTGACGGCGGCGATCAGGCCGCCGGAGGCGTCCCGGGCGTCGACGGCCTTCGTCCAGCTCGCCGGGTTGCCGATCCGGATCGCGGTGGCGATGGTCGACGGCTCGTGCACCACCTGACCGGTGACGATCGGAGCGGCCCCAGCCGCCTGAAAGCCGTACATCTTCGGGGTCTTCGTGGCGTTGCCGTCGTGCAGGTCCTCGGAGTAACCCATCCAGTACGCGGAGATGTTGCCGGCGTTGCCGACCGGCAGGCAGTGGATGTCGGGCGCGTCGCCGAGCGCCTCGACGATCTCGAACGCGGCCGTCTTCTGACCGTGCAGCCGGTCGGGGTTGACCGAGTTGACCAGCGCGACCGGGTAGTCCTGGGCCAGCTTGGCGGCCAGCGCCAGGCAGTCGTCGAAGTTGCCGGTGACCTGGAGCAGCCGTGCGCCGTGCACCAGCGCCTGGGCCAGCTTGCCGAGGGCGATCTTGCCCTGTGGCACCAGCACGGCGCAGGTGATCCCGGCGCGGGCCGCGTACGCCGCGGCGGAGGCGCTGGTGTTGCCGGTCGAGGCACAGATGATCGCCTTGTCGCCGTGCTCGACGGCCTTGGAGACCGCCAGCGTCATGCCCCGGTCCTTGAACGAGCCGGTCGGGTTGGCACCCTCGACCTTGAGGTAGACGTCGCAGCTGAGCCGGGCGGAGAGCACCGGCGCGGGCAGCAGCGGGGTGTTCCCCTCGTGCAGGGTGACGACCGGAGTGGCGTCGGTGACCGGCAGCCGGTCCCGGAACGTCTCGATCAGACCCCGCCACATGTCGCTCTCCTCGCCTCTACCGCCCCGCCGACCCGGGGCATCCCCCAGCGTGGACCAGCCTCGCCGACCCACGCACGCCACACCCGCGCATAACCACCAGGCGAGACGCGAACACGCCCCGCCGCCCGCCGTGTCACCAGGCGAGACGCCCGCGACCTGCCGCCCGGCGGCGCGGTCAGGCTCCGCCCTCGACCCGCAGCACGCTCGCCACCGACCGCACGATGTCCAGCCCGCGCAGCTCCCGCACGGTGGCGGCGAGCGCGGCGTCGCGCGCCACATGGGTGACGATGACCAGCTCGGCATCGCCGGCGCCGGCCGGGCCGTCCGCCGAGCCCTGCCGGACGGTGGCGATGGACACGTCGTGCCGGGCGAACACCCCGGCCACCGCCGCGAGCACGCCGGGACGGTCGGCCACGTCGAGGCTGATGTGGTACCGCGTCAGGGCCTCCCCCATCGGCCGCACCGCCAGGTCCGCGTACGCCGACTCGCTGGGCGCGCGCACCCCGGCGAGCCGGTTGCGGGCCACCGCCACCACGTCGCCGAGCACCGCGCTGGCGGTCGGCGCGCCGCCCGCGCCCCGGCCGTAGAACATGAGCTGCCCGGCCGCCTCGGCCTCCACGAAGACCGCGTTGAACGCGTCACCGACGCTGGCCAGCGGGTGGCTCCGGGGGATCATCGCCGGGTGCACCCGGACGCTGACCGTCTCCTTGCCGGCGGCGTCGCGGCCCCGGGCTGCGATGCAGAGCAGCTTGATCGTGCAGCCCATCCCCTTGGCGCTGGCGACGTCGGCGGCGGTGACCTCGGTGATCCCCTCACGGTGCACGTCGGCGGCGGTGACCCGGGTGTGGAACGCCAGCGAGGCGAGGATGGCCGCCTTGGCCGCGGCGTCGAAGCCCTCCACGTCGGCCGTCGGGTCGGCCTCCGCGTAGCCCAGCTCGGTGGCCTCCTCCAGCGCCTCGGCGAAACCGGCGCCGGTGGCGTCCATGGCCGAGAGGATGAAGTTGGTGGTGCCGTTGACGATGCCGGTGACCCGGTTGACCCGGTCGCCGTGCAGCGAGTCGCGCAGCGGGCGCAGCAGCGGGATGGCCCCGGCGACCGACGCCTCGTAGTAGAGGTCCGCACCGCCCTCGGCCGCCGCGTCGTGCAGGGCCGCGCCGTCCTCGGCGAGCAGCGCCTTGTTGGCGGTGACCACGCTCTTGCCCGCCCGCAGCGCCTCGACGAGCCAGCCCCGGGCCGGCTCGATCCCGCCGACGACCTCCACCACCACGTCGACGTCGTCCCGCTTGATCAGGCCGAGCGGGTCGGTGGTGAACAGCGCCTCGTCGACCGGCAGGCCGCCCCGGGCTCGACCGAGCCGGCGCACGGCGATCCCGGCGATCTCCAGGGGAGCGCCGATGCGGGCCGCGAGGTCGGCCGACTGCTCGTGCAGCAGCCGCACCACCTCGCTGCCGACCGTTCCGCAGCCGAGCAGCGCCAAGCGCACAGGTGAGGTCATCCGACGTCCAATGCGAGCAGGTCCTCTTCCGTCTCCCGCCGGACGATCAGTCGCGCCCGGCCGTCGCACACCGCCACCACCGCAGGACGGGGCACGTGGTTGTAGTTGCTGGCCATGCTCCGGCAGTAGGCACCCGTGCCGGGCACCGCGACAAGATCTCCGGCCTGCACGTCAGCGGGCAGGAATTCATCCTTCACCACGATGTCCCCGGACTCACAGTGCTTTCCCACCACGCGGGCGAGCAGCGGCTCGGCCGCCGAGGCCCGGGAGGCCAGCGTGGCCGAGTACGACGCGTCGTACAGCGCGGTGCGGATGTTGTCGCTCATCCCCCCGTCCACGCTCACGTACGTCCGGATGCCGTCGACGTTCTTGACCGTGCCGACCTCGTAGAGCGTGAACACCGCCGGGCCGACGATGGCCCGGCCCGGCTCGATGGACAGGCGCGGCACGGCCAGCCGCTCGGCGGCGCACTCCCCGTCGACGATCTTGCGCAGCCGCTTGGCCAGGTCCTGCGGGGCGGCCGGGTCGTCCTGGGTGGTGTACGCGATGCCGAACCCGCCGCCCAGGTCCAGCTCGGGCAGCTCGACGCCCCGGGCGTCGCGGATCTGCGCCTGCAGGGCGAGCACCCGCCGGGCGGAGACCTCGAAGCCGCTGGCATCGAAGATCTGCGAACCGATGTGCGAGTGCAGCCCGAGCAGGTCGAGCACGCCCTCGTCGATGACCTTGAACGCGGCTGCCGCCGCCGCCCCGCCGGCCAGGGAGAAGCCGAACTTCTGGTCCTCGTGGGCGGTGGCGATGAACTCGTGGGTGTGCGCCTCCACGCCGACGGTGACCCGGATCAGCACGCCGGGACGGACCCCGCGCTCGCGGGCCAGCGCGGTGAGCCGGTCGATCTCGGTGAACGAGTCGAGGACGATCCGCCCCACCCCCGCGTCCAGCGCCCGGGTCAGCTCGGCCACCGACTTGTTGTTGCCGTGGAAGCCGATCCGCTCCGCCGGCATTCCGGCCGACAGCGCGGTGGCCAGCTCGCCGCCGGTGCAGACGTCGAGGAACATGCCCTCCTCGGCGATCATCCGCACCACGGCCCGGCACAGGAACGCCTTGCCCGCGTAGTAGACGTCGGCGTCCGGGAAGGCGGCCCGGAAGTCCCGGCAGCGCGAGCGGAGGTCGTCCTCGTCGAGGACGTACACCGGGGTGCCGAACTCGGCCGCGATCTCGCGGACGCCGAGCCCGCCGACGGCGAGCGCGCCATCGACGGCCCGGGTCACCGTACGCGGCCACAGCGGCGGCACCAGGGCGTTGACGTCGGCCGGGGGACGCAGCCACGCCGGTCCCCGGCTGCCGATCTCGCCGTGCAACGCGCCGGCCTCGTGTGCCCGCATCAGCTCTCTCCACTTCGCGACTGCGAAACCCGCAAGCTCACTCCCCGCGCTCGCACGCGATCACGTCCCTGCCTGGCAACCCGGGCTCGCATGCGATCACATCCTCTCGGGCGCGGACACGCCGAGCAGGCGCAGCCCGTTGGCGATCACCGTGCGGGTGGCGTCGTTGAGCCAGAGCCGGGCCCGGTGCAGGTCGGTGACCTCCTCGTCGCCGCGCGGCAGGATCCGGCAGTTGTCGTAGAACCGGTGGTACGCCCCGGCCAGTTCCTCCAGGTACCGGGCCACCCGGTGCGGCTCGCGCAGCTCGGCGGCGGTGGCGACCACGGCGGGGAACTCGGCGAGCGCCTTGAGCAGGTCGTTCTCCCTGTCGTGGGCGAGCAGCTCGGGACGGAACGCCTCGGCGTCGCCCCGGATCAGCCCCACCTCGGCGGCGTTGCGGCCCACGCTGGCGGTGCGGGCCGCCACGTACTGCACGTAGTAGACCGGGTTGTCCCGGGTGGCCCGGGTCCACAGCTCCACGTCGATGTCGATCGGCGAGTCGCTGGAGTAGCGGGCCAGCGCGTACCGGGAGGCGTCCACGCCGATCGCGTCGACCAGGTCCTCCAGGGTGACAACGGTGCCGGCCCGCTTGCTCATCCGCACCGGCTGCCCGTCGCGGAGCAGGTTGACGAGCTGGCCGATCAGGATCTCCAGGGTCACGGCCGGGTCGTCGCCGAAGCAGGCCGCCATGGCCCTCATCCGGCCGATGTACCCGTGGTGGTCGGCGCCCAGCATGATCACCACGCGGTCGAAGCCGCGCTCGCGCTTGTCGAGGTAGTACGCGCAGTCCGCCGCGAAGTACGTCCACTCGCCGTTGGACTTGCGCAGCACCCGGTCCTTGTCGTCGCCGAAGTCCGTGGTGCGCAGCCAGGTGGCCCCGTCGGTGTCGAAGACGTGGCCCTGCTCGCGCAGCCGGGCCAGGGCCTGGTCCAGCTCGCCCCGGTCGTGCAGGTCCTTCTCGTTGAAGTACGTGTCGAACTCCACCCCGAAGTCACGCAGCGAGGACTTGATCTCGGAGAACATCAGCGCCACGCCCTCGACCCGGAACACCTCCTGAGCGGCGTCGTCGGCCAGCTCCAACACGTCGGGCCGGCGGGTGCGGACCTCGGTGGCGATCTCCGCGATGTACGCGCCGCCGTAGCCGTCCTCCGGGGCGGGCTCGCCCTTCGCGGCGGCGAGCAGGGACCGGGCGAACCGGTCGATCTGGGAGCCGGCGTCGTTGAAATAGTATTCCGTGCCGACGTCCGCGCCAGTGGCGCGCAGCAGCCGGCTCAGCGCGTCGCCGACGGCGGCCCAGCGGACCCCGCCGATGTGCACCGGGCCGGTCGGGTTGGCCGAGACGAACTCCAGGTTGATCTTCTGGCCGGCGAGGGCCGTGCTGCGGCCGTACGCCGGGCCGGCCTCGACGATCGACCGGGCGAGCTGGCCGGCGGCGGCGGCGTCGAGTCGGATGTTGAGGAAGCCCGGGCCAGCGATCTCCACGGACTTGATCCCGGCGGCCCGGCCGAGCTGCTCGGCCAGCGCCGTGGCCAGCTCCCGCGGGGGCACGCCCACCTTCTTGCTCAGCTGGAGGGCGAGCGTCGAGGCGTAGTCGCCGTGCTCGGGATTGCGCGGTCGCTCGACGGCGGTGCGCCCCGGAAGCACGGAGCTGTCCAGGCCCCGGTCGGTGAAGACTGCGTGGGCTGCGGAGAGGACGACCTCGGCCAGTTCTGCGGGAGTCACCGAACCATGTTATCGGGGGTAGACTCGGTCACTCGGCGGCGACCCTGCGCGTGAAATCCGACCCGCCACCCACTCTGACCGACCGACCTGACGAGGCACGATGAGCATCAGCACCCCGGGCGGCCCGGAACGCCGTCCGACCGTGGTCACCACCGGCAAGAAGCCGGCGGCGGGCCGGCCGGCGCCCGGCGCCAAGGCCGGGGCCGGCAAGTCGACCGGCGACGCCCCACGCCCCGCCGCGGGCGGCAAGGGCAAGGGCCCCCGCAAGCCGATCGCCCCGGTGAAGGTGAGCCAGGGCCGCTCGTGGGGCCCGATCGCGCTGTTCACCGCGGTCGGCGTGCTCGCCGTCGGCATCATCGGCTTTGGCGCCTGGGCGACGTTCCAGGGCTCGAAGCCGTGGGAGGACCGGGCCGCCGACATCAGCGGCATCGTCAACTTCCGCAAGACGGACCCGGAGCTGGTCAAGGGCAGCAACCACCAGCAGGGCCCGATCAAGTACGCGCAGTCCCCGCCGGTGGCGGGCCCGCACAACGCCACCTGGCAGAACTGCATGGGCGACGTCTACGATGCCCCGATCGCCAACGAGCACGCGGTGCACAGCCTGGAGCACGGCGCGGTGTGGATCACCTATCGCCCCGACCTGCCGGCCGACCAGGTGGCGACGCTCAAGAGCAAGGTCGCGGGCCAGGAGAAACTGATGCTCAGCCCGTACGAGGGGCTGGACAAGCCGATCTCGCTCCAGGCCTGGGGGTACCAGCTCAAGGTCGACAACGCCGACGACAGCCGGATCGACGAGTTCATCAAGACGCTGCGGGTGAACGCTTCGATCGAGGGTCCGACCGCCAACTGCGGGCAGCCGGGCATCACCGCCACCGGCACCACGCCGCGTGAAGGCGCCCAGATGCCCACCCAGTAGTTCCGGTTACCCGCCGGATTCCGCGACGGACGACGAGGACGGCAATGACCGCACCCACGACGACGGGCCCCGCCCTGGACGACGTCCCGGCCACCCACGACGACGACCGGGCCTCCGCGCGCCGCTTCGGCACACTGGCGGTGGCCGCCGCCGTCGTGGTCGGCCTCCTGCTCGGGTACGCGGGCGGCCTGCTCACGCCGGGGCTCACCCGCCCCGGCGACGCCTCGGCGGAGGCGGGCTTCGCCCGGGACATGACCACCCACCACGCTCAGGCGGTGCAGATGGGGCTGATCGCGTACCAACAGGGCACCGACCCCGAGGTGGTCAGCATCGGTGTCGACGTCGCCACCGGCCAGCAGGGCGAGATCGGCATCATGCAGACGTGGCTGCGCTCCTGGGGCCTCGACCCGACCGGGTCGCAGCCCCGGATGGGGTGGATGCCAGACGGCACGGCGTCGGTCAAGAACGGCCTGATGCCGGGGATGGCCACCCCGGAGCAGATGGCGAAGCTGCGGGACACCCCCCGGGGCCGGGAGAAGGACGTTCTCTTCCTGGAGCTGATGATCCAGCACCACCTGGGCGGCGTCCACATGATCGACGGCATCCTCGACGCCAGCGACGATCCCGAGGTCGTGCGGGTGGCCCAGACGATGAAGAACACGCAACAGACCGACCTGACCAACCTCACGGCCGCGCGCGACCGGCTCGTCAAGGGCTGACCGCCGCAGCACCGGAAGGCCCGCGCCCCGCCGACCCCGGCGGCGGCGCGGGCCTTTCCCGTGTCCGCTCCCGTATCCACGATGAAACCGTGTCCGTTTAGAAGCTATCCGACCCTTTCGCGGGCTTGAGAGACTTTTCCACCCACATATCGTGACCAGTTGCGATTCGGGCTCGTTGCGCAGGACGTGGGGGTTGCACTCAGAGACGCACGGCGGTCGGTCACCAGCTGGTGCCGACGCCACACCATCGGCGGTGACGGGACGGTGGCAGCCGTCCGTCGCGGACAGCGGCAGGGCGAGCCGGGAACGCTCAGCCGCGAACAGGAGCTGGAGCTGATCGACGTCCTGCGCGGCGTCCACCCCGACGAGTTCGGCCTGGACGAGGAGCTGTGGACGCGGCAGAGCCTCACCACGCTCGTCCAGCGCCGCTTCGACCCACGGGCGGACGTCGGCGCCGTCGGGGCGTACCTGCGGGCCTGGGGGTTGGGGCCGCGCGAGCCGCGCGAGCGCGCCTGCGGGCTCTGCGTCGGCGCGGTCGAGCGCTGGGTACGCCTGGAGTACCCGGCGATCACCAGGGCCGCCCAGGAGCACCTTGCCGAGGTCTACTGGCTCGGCCGGGTGCGGCTGCGCGGGACGATGCCGGCGGCCGACGTGATCTCCGCGGTGTCGTCCCGGGGCCGGGTCCGCTTCATGATCACCACACCGTCGGTCGACCCGCCGCTGCCCCGCGACTTCGTCCTGCGGCTCAGTGGGGCCGAGGAGAACCCGGTACACCTCATCGTCGACGGCTCCTGGCCGAAGAACGAGTGGCCGCGCCGGCTGCCCCGGCGGATCGCGCTGCACCCGCTGCCGAGCTGCGGGCGGGCGATCGCGGCCTGACCCGCCGGCCGGATACCGATTCGGCGATCGGTGGCGACGTTTGCTAGTCTTCTCCCGTCGCTGAGCCCCCGTAGCTCAGGGGATAGAGCACCGCCCTCCGGAGGCGGGGGCGCAGGTTCGAATCCTGCCGGGGGCACCAGAGCAGACCAGCACGAAAAGGTCGCTGACCTCGTCGCCGGCTCATCGAGAGCGGGCCACGATCCGCTCCGCTCCTGCCTGATCCAGCCCCTCCTCGCGCAGCGCCGCGATCAGCGACGGATCGAGGCTGTCGAGGAGAGCTGACACGTCGCGCCGGGGGATGGCGCTGGTGTCGGCGCGGAGGGTGAGGCGCGCGACGCCCGGACCCGCGCGAATGTGACCCTCCGCTGTGCGTGAGGCTGAAACCGGCGCGTCCTGGGGGTGCCGAATGGGCCCCCTCACGCGTACGGGTTGGTGCCGGCGTGGACGGCCGCGAGCAGGCCGGCGATCCGCGCCTGGCTGACCCGGTACGGGCCGGGGCCGAAGCTGACCCGGGCCACGCCCAGCCCGGCCAGCTCGGCCAGGCTGGGCCCGCCGGGCTTGAAGCCGACGTTCACCGGGGCGTCCGTCCCGGACACGAACTCCGCGATCCGCTTTGGGTCGGCCAGGAAGATCGGGTAGACGCAGTCCGCCCCGGCGGCCCGGTAGAGCCGGGCCCGGCGGATCGCCTCGGCGGTGCGCCCGGCCGCGTCGCCGGCCTCGCGCAGGTACAGATCGATCCGGGCGTTGAGCACCAGCGGCACCCCGGCCGCGTCGGCCGCCGCCCGTACGGCGGCCAGCAGGTCGGCCTGCTCCTCGGCCTCGTACAGCGCGCCGGTGCGCGGGTCGGAGTCCTCCAGGTTGCAGCCGACGACGCCGGCGGCGAGCATCCGCTCGACCAGTTCGGCGGGGCGCAGGCCGTACCCCCGCTCCAGGTCGGCGGTGACCGGGACGGGCACGGCACGCACGATCCGGGCGACGGCGGCGAACGCCTCCTCGACCGGGGTGGCCTCGCCGTCGGCGTACCCGAGGGACTCGGCGACGGCGGCGCTGCTGGTGGCGACGACCGCGAAGCCGGCGGCGACGACGGCGCGGGCGGACCCGGCGTCCCAGGCGTTTGGCAGCACCAGCGGGTCGCCGGACTTGTGCAGGGCGCGCAGCGCGTCGGCGCGCTCGACGGAGGTCGATGGGTTCTCGGTCATCCCCGCATCATGGCAGCCCGGGGCGGACCCGGTTCTTCGAGTTGGCCGTGTCGCCGTCACGGCGGGGTGGCGGCGGCTGTGACGAACGCCACCCGAACCTTCTGACCGATCGGTCAGGTTCTGACCGATCGGTCAGGCATGCTGGTGGCCGGGAGGTGGCCGGCATGGCGCGGGCGGTACCGGAGACACACGCCGAGATCCTGGCGGCGGCGGGGCGGCGATTCGCCGTGACCGGATACAAGGGCACCTCGTTGCAGGACATCGCCCGCGAGGTCGGCGTCTCGAAGGCGACCGTGCTCTACCACTTCGCCAACAAGGAGGCCCTGCTCATCGAGCTGATGGCCCCGGAGCTGGCGGCGGCGGTCGAGCTGGACGAGCGGATCACCGGACTGAGCGGCGGCCAGGCCCAGCGGGTCGCCGCCGAGGACTTCGTCGACCTCGCGGTGCGCTTCCGCCGGCAGATCGCGCTGCTGCGCGGCGAGTTTCCCGTGCTGCTCCAGCAGCCGGCCTTCGCGCACGTGCAGCAGATCTCCGAACGGCTCGTCGCGGCGTTCGCCGGCCACTCGACGCGCCCGGCCGCCCGGGTCGCGGCGCTGGTCGTGCTCGCCGGGATCGCCGAAACCTGCGGCGAGTTCGACGACCTCGGCGACGACGAGCTGCGCGACGCCCTGCTCGGCCTCGTCCGTCGCGCCCTGGTGCCACCCGACTGACCCACCACCGCCCGGTTCACCCGCGCGACCAGTTCACCCCACGACCCCACCCACGACCGAGGACAAGGATCTGATGGCGACCCTGTTGTACCGGCTCGGCCGGGCCTCGCTGCGCCACCGTCGGCTCGTCGCCGTCGTCTGGCTCGTCGTGCTCGTCGGCCTCGGCGTCGCTGCGGCGACGCTGGGCGGCCCGACGACGAGCAACTTCACCATGCCCGGCACCGAGTCCCAGCGCGCGATCGACCTGCTCACCGAACGGTTCCCGGCGGCCAGCGGCGCCACCGGCACCATCGCCGTGAAGGCACCGGCGGACGGCCAGCTCGCCACGCCCGAGGGGCAGGCTCTGGTCAAGCAGGTGACCCAGGAGGCGGCCACCGTGCCCGGCGTGGTCGGCGCGGTCGACCCGTACCAGTCCCAGGCGATCTCCCCGAACGGCCGGTACGCGCTGATCCAGGTGCAGTTCGCCGGCCGTGCCGACGACGTCACCGACACCCAGCGCGACGCGTACGAGAAGGTGGGCGCGCAGGCCGAGGCGCAGGGCTGGCAGATCGCCCCGGGCGGCGAGGTGCTCGGCGGCGAGCCGGAGGTCGGCTCCACCGAGGCGCTGGGCGTACTGGTGGCGGCGATCGTCCTGGTCATCACGTTCGGGTCGCTGGTAGCAGCCGGCATGACCATGCTCAACGCGCTGATCGGCGTCGGCGTCGGCATGGCCGGCCTGTTCGCGCTCAGCGGCACGGTCGAGCTGACCAGCACCGCGCCGGTCCTGGCCCTGATGCTCGGCCTCGCGGTCGGCATCGACTACTCGCTGTTCATCACCTCCCGGCACCGGCAGAACCTGGTCGACGGGCACTCCCCGGAGGAGGCGGTCGGCCGGGCCGTCGGCACCGCCGGCTCCGCCGTGGTGTTCGCCGGGGCCACCGTGGTCATCGCGCTGGCCGGCCTCGCGGTGGTGGACATCCCGTTCCTCACCGTCATGGGCCTGGCCGCCGCCGGCACGGTGACCGTCGCCGTGCTGGTCGCCATCACCCTCGCCCCCGCGTTGCTCGGCTTCGCCGGCAACCGGGTCCTCCCCCGCCGGTTGCGCCGGGCCGGCAGCACGGCGGTGGGCGGAACGCCGGCCGGCGAGGAGCGCGCCGGGTCCGCGCCCGTCAAGGCGGCCGCCGAGGACCGGTCCGGCTTCGGCTTCCGCTGGGCCCATCTGGTCATCCGGCTGCGCGTACCGGTGATCCTGGTCGCCCTGCTCGGCCTGGGCCTGCTCGCGGTGCCCGCCCCCGACATGCGGCTGGCTCTGCCGGACGCCAGCACCGCGTCGGCGGGCTCGCCGGCCCGGGTGAACAACGACCTGATCCGGGAGGGCTTCGGCCCCGGCTTCACCGGCCGCCTCGCGGTGGTCGTCACGGCCGACTCCCCGCAGGCCACCGCCGCCACGGCCCCGCAGGTCGCCCGGCTCATCCAGGCCACGGACGGGGTGCTCGCGGTGGCCCCGCCGCAGACCGACCCGACCGGACGCACCGCGCTGCTCGGGGTGATCCCGCGCAGCGGCCCGACCGACGAGGCCACCGAGGAACTGGTGCACGACATCCGTCGCCAGGTCGCCGGGGTCACCGGCGCGGATGTGCTGCTCACCGGCGCGACCGCGATCGGCATCGACGTGTCGGAGAAGCTCTCCGACGCGCTGCCGGTCTACCTGCTGCTGGTCGTCGGCCTATCGGTCCTGCTGCTGATGCTGGTGTTCCGGTCGATCCTGGTGCCGGTCAAGGCGGCGCTGGGCTTCCTGCTCACGGTCGCCGCGACGTTCGGCATGACGGTGGCGGTGTTCCAGGAGGGGCACCTGGCCGGCCTGGTCGGCCTGGACACCCCCGGCCCGCTGGTCAGCTTCCTGCCGATCCTGCTCATCGGCATCCTGTTCGGCCTGGCCATGGACTACGAGGTCTTCCTGGTTTCCCGGATGCGGGAGGACTACGTGCACGGCGACAGCGCGCGCCAGGCCACGATCAACGGCATGGGCCACGGCGCGCGGGTGGTCACCGCCGCCGCGCTGATCATGATCTCGGTCTTCGGCGGCTTCGTCTTCCTCGACGATCCTGTGATCAAGTCGATGGGCTTCGCGCTCGCCGTCGGCGTCGCGATCGACGCCTTCGTGGTCCGGATGACCATCGTCCCGGCGGTGATGTCACTGCTCAACGCGGCGGCGTGGTGGATACCGCGCTGGCTGCACAGGGCGCTGCCCAACGTGGACGTCGAGGGCGAGGGCCTGCGCGTGCACCTCGCCGAGAAGGAGCCGGCACACGTCTGACGCTGTGCAAGGAGGGGCCCCCGTCAACGCATTCTGTTGTATAGGGGCCCCTCCTTGCACCACTCGGCACCGCCCGCTCACACCCCCGCCGGGTACGTCTCCATCTCGCCGAACGTGGTGAGCGCGGGCAGGGGACGCACGGCCGTGGTCTCGTCGCACCAGACGAACGCGTCGTAGCGCTCGCCCAGCCGGGTCGGCACGTAGTTGCCCCACGACTCGAAGCTCGGGTCGTACACCACGCCGATCGCCCGGTGGTCGTGCTCCTCGGTGACCCAGCCGGGCTGGTCTGGGCCGCCGAAAACCAGCACCGCCCGCTCGGGCAGCAACTCGTGCAACCGCCGTTCCACCGAGCCGGGGCGGGCCGGCGGCACCACCATCTCCTCGGCCGGCGAGCCCCAGCGCGGCGCGGCGACAACCGTGCCCCGGTAGCTGCCGAAGCCGATCAGCGCCACGGCGTCCGCACCGTGCCGCTCGCGGGCGAGCTGCCCGATATTGATCATCCCGCCGGTGGCCATGTCGGTGGCTCGGGCGTCGCCGACGTGCGTGTTGTGCGCCCACACGATCCCCCGCGAGCCGGGGCCGTGGAAGTCCAGCAGCCGGTCCAGGGTGTCGGCCATGTGGATGTCCCGAACATTCCAGGAATGCGGCCCGCCGCCCATCATCGCCCGGTAGTAACGCTCCGCGCCGGCCACCACCTCCGCGTTCTGCCACGCCGAGAAGCGGTCCGGGCCGTCCGCGGTGGCCTGTTCCCGGGTACGGGCCAGCAGCCGCACCACCTCCTCCTCGCAGCGGGCCGAGGCGAATCGGCTGGCGGCGCCGTACTCCTCGATCCGCCGCCCGTACGGCTCGAAGCACCGGTACGCCTCCTGGGCGGCCTCCAGCGAGGCCGGCTCCTCCTCGCCCAGGTAGTCGAAGATCGCCTGCATGGACTCCCAGAGGCTGTAGACGTCCAGCCCGTGGAAGCCGGCCCGCTGCTTTTGCGGGCGTTCCTGGTTCCAGGCGCGCAGCCAGCGACAGAAGCGGGCCACCTCGGCGTTGGACCACATCCAGGTCGGCCAGCGGATGAAGCGCTCCAGCGCGGCCTGCGGATCGGCGAGCCCGCCTGGAGCGACGGTGACCGACCGGTGTACGCGCTCGCAGTCCGGCCAGTCCCCCTCGACCGCGACGAAGCGAAAACCCTGCTCGGCGACGAGCCGCCGGGTGAGCTGCTCGCGGAGGCGGTAGTAGTCGTGGGTACCGTGCGTCGCCTCGCCGATCATGACGATCCGGGCACCCCGGGTCCGCTCCAGCAGGGGATCGAAGTCGCTCGGCGCTCCGAGCCGCTGTACCAGCATGTCCGCGGCTACCCGGCCCCCGCCAGGGCAAACCGCTCACCGCCGCGGGCGGGCGGGACCGCGCGGGGACAGGGACGCGCGGGCATGGGGACGCGCGGAGCGGGTAGGCGACCGGCATGACCGTCAGTGGGCTGCAACTGCAGGAGTACGTCGCCGGGCTCGACTACCCGGTGTCCCGGGAGGACCTCGTCCGCTGGGGCCAGGAGAACGGTGCCAGCACCGAGGTGTTGCAGATGCTGCGCGCGCTGCCGGCGGAGGAGTTCTCCTCCCCGGCGCAGCTGACCGAGGCGTTGAGCACGCTCACCTGAGCGACCGCAGGTGCTTGCAGGGGCCCCCTGTACAACAGAATGCGTTACAGGGGGCCCCTGCAAGCACCTCAGCGGAGCAGCGGTGCAGGGTGATCCACTGCTCGCGCCGGTGGCGACGGGCACGGACAGGCGGCCGGCGGGCAGCCGGCAGGTGGGCCTGTCCGGTCGGATGGGGACTCGGACAACCCTCGGCGCGGGGGACGACGGCGGCGTTCACCGCCCGACCGGCGGCTCCCGGCGCGGCTCGGCGCGGGGAGCAGGGGTCGGGTCGGCGGCTGTGCCGCTCAGCGGGCGGGTCGGATCGACGGAGGCGATCAGGCGCGGGTCGCGTCCCGGCCGGCCGGGGCCGGACGCCGGACTCGCGGGCGGGCCACCAGCAGCGGGGCCCACGCGGCCGGCGTACCGGCCACGTCGATCAGAGCGTGCGCGGACATGCGGGGGATGGTACGCCGGGACGGCACGACCCCGCGACCGATCTTGCCGGCACCTCTGGCCCACCGCGCCGGCGGATCACCTATGTCACCGCTGGCCCGCATCGACGCCGGCGACGCCCGATCTCGCTGGCCGGACTACGGGCCGAACTCGGGTTGTGAGCGGACCACACCGCCGATCTGCACCGTTCGGGTCGATCGGGCAGCCGCAAGCTGCCGCGCAAGCTCGACCGCCCGGTGCAGGCCCGTCTCACCTGCGGCCGGTGGTGAGGCGGTCTCAGCCGGGGAGGGTGACGGTGCGGCCCTCGGCGCGGGCGGTCCCGGCGGCGTCGAGGACGACCACCACGTCGCGGCCGAACCGGACGTCGCACCGGTGGTCCCGGGTGCCGGCGTCGATCTCCTCCAGAAGCTGGTCAATCGCCACGCCGAACGCGGTCAGCGAGCTGCCGTCACCGGGCGGGACCATCTGCACGCCACTGTCGCCGTAGAAGGTGAACTCGCTCGCGACCGCCTCGAGCGGGGCGTCGAGGGTGAGCGAGACGGTGCTCGTCGCGCCGCCGGAGTGAGTGAGCAGCAGGTGGACCAGGCCGCGCGGGCCGTCCATCGCGGCGACCCGGGTCACCGGGCCGAGCACCGGCAGGATGATCGACAGGGCGTGCGGGCCGATGTCCCACAGCGCACCCCGGTCGCGGCGCCATCGCGAGCCGCCGTACGGGCTGCCGGGCTGGAAGATCGACCCGAACCGGATCGCCTTGGCGGTGTGCCAGCCACCCGCGGCGGCGGTCGAGGCGAGGAATCCGGCGATGTTCGGCTGAAAGCGGTTGGTGAAGAAGACCACGGAGGCGACGCCGGACTGCCCGGCGGCGGTGACGACCCGGTCGGCGTCGGCGCGGCTGAGCGCCAGCGGCTTGTCCAGCAGCAGGTGCCGGCCGGCCATGGCGGCCCGGACTGCGATATCGGCCTGGACGTCCGGCGGGAGTGCCACGGCGACCGCGTCGCAGGCGTCGAGCAGCGCGTCGACCTCGGTGAAGGCGGGCACCCCGTGCCGGCTGGCCAGTGCGGCGGCCCGGTCGGGGTTGCGGCCCCAGACGCCGGCCAGCTCCGCGCGGGGGTGCGCGTCGATGCCCGCCGCGTGCGTCCCGGCAGCCCAGTGGCCGGTGCCGAACAAGCCGAACCGCAGCACGGTGCACCCCCGGTGTCCGTCGTCGGCCACGGCGAGCCCGGGGCCGTGATCCACGCTAGCCGTCCGGCCTGCCCGCCGCAGCCGACGCGGCGGGAACGGAGACACACACGCCAGGCCCAGGCGGTACGCGCCGCGAACGCGCCACCAGGCCGAGGGGGCACGCGCCGGGGGCACGCGCGGGACGGGGCACTCGGCGACCGGGCCGGGAGGGTGTACTACACGGCTTAGTAGGCTGTCCCGGTGACCGAGACTGCGACGCCGTTGACGCCGATGACCAGCGCGGCCGTGGCCGGCTCGCCGGTGGACGGGCACCTGGCGACGACGACGATCGTGCTGTCGCTCGTACTCGCGGTGTGGGCGCTGGTGGCGGCGGTGCGCAACCGGCCGCCGGACCGGATGCAGTTCGCCGGCCTGGCCGCGCTGGAGCTGGCGCTGCTCGCGCTGGCGGTGGTGACGCTGGTCGCGCTCGGCGGCGGCGAGCGGCCGGGCGAGCCCGGCGCGTTCTTCGGCTACCTGGTGACGCTGGTCTGCCTGCCGCCGCTGGCCTGGGTGCTGGCCCGGATGGAGCCGACCCGGTGGGGCTCGGCGATCGTCTGCGCGATCTGCCTGGTCACCCCGGTCGTGGCGGTCCGGCTCCAGCAGACCTGGGAGGTCGTCGGTGGTTGAGACGCGGGCGCCCCAGCGGGCCACCAACACGGGGCCGGGGCGGCTGCTGATCGCCGTGTACCTGCTCTTCGCCATCGCCGCGACCTCCCGGGCGGGCCTTCAGATCGCCACCCGGTTCGCCGAGGCGCCGGTGGCGTACCTGCTGTCGGCGCTGGCCGCGCTGATCTACATCGTGGCCGCCGTGGGGCTGGCCCGCGCCGGGCACGCGGGCCGGCGGGTCGCGCTCGCCTGCTGCTCGGTGGAGCTGGCCGGGGTGGTCGGCGTGGGTGTGCTCAGCCTCGCCGACCCGGAGCTGTTCCCCGACGAGACGGTCTGGTCGGGGTTCGGCAGCGGATACGGCTACGTCCCGCTGGTGCTGCCGGCGCTCGGTTTGCTCTGGCTCTGGCGCACCCGCACCCACTGAGGCCCCTCACCCGTCGTCCGCACCAACCTCCACACCGACGACCGGGTGAGAAGGGGTGCCCCGCTATACCGTAGGCGTCAACAAGGTGCCCTTCCTCACCCGTCAGTCCTTCGGGCCGCCGGCCACGTAGACGACCTGGCCGGAGACGAAGGACGCGCCCTCGCTGACCAGGAACGAGATGGTGTGCGCGACGTCCTCCGGGCGGCCGACGCGGCGCACCGGGATCTCCGACTCGGCGTGCTTCTGGAAGGCCTCGAAGTCCAGCTTCATCCGGGCGGCGGTGGCGGCGGTCATGTCGGTGACGATGAAGCCGGGCGCGACCGCGTTGACGGTCACCCCGAACGGGCCCAGCTCGATGGCGAGGGTCTTGGTGAAGCCCTGCAGGCCCGCCTTCGCAGCCGCGTAGTTGGCCTGGCCCCGGTTGCCCAGTGCCGAGGTGCTGGAGAGGTTGACGATCCGGCCCCAGCGCCGCTCGACCATGTGCTGCTGGGCGGCCTGACTGAACAGGAACGCGCCGCGCAGGTGCACGCCCATCACCGTGTCCCAGTCGGCGTCGGTCATCTTGAACAGCAGGTTGTCGCGGAGCACGCCGGCGTTGTTGACCAGCACGGTGGGCGCGCCCAGCTCGGCGGCGACCCGCTCGACGGCGGCGGTGACCTGCGCCCGGTCGGCCACGTCGGCGCCGACGCCGATCCCCCGGCCGCCGGCCGCCATGATGGCGTCGACGGTGTCACTGGTGGCCGACTCCTCGATGTCGACCACGGCGACGGCCAGCCCGTCGGCGGCCAGCCGGCGGGCGGTGGCCGCCCCGATCCCCCGTGCGGCCCCGGTCACGATGGCGACCCGCTGCTCCTCAGACATGACTACCTCCCGGTAACTTGCGGCGACCCCGGGGGAGCGTAGCCCACCCGTCGGCGATCAGACCTCGGCGCCGCGGCAGAGCCGGATCCAGCGGTAGCCGTAGCCGGAGAGCTTCAGGGAGTCGAGCTTTCCCACCTCGCCGTAGTGGCGGTCGGCGAGCACGTCCATCGGCAGGTCCGCCTCGGCGGCGAGGCCGCCCAGGTCGACCTCCACGTCCTCGGTGCCGAGGTTGTGCAGGAAGACCATCGTCCCGGTCGGGCCGTCGGCCCGGTGCGCGAGGACCCCGGTCGGCATCGGCACGTCGATGTGGGTGGTCGACCCGGAGCCGATCTCCGGGGCCTCGCGCAGCGTCCGGATCATCCGCTCGAACCAGGACAGCAGCGAGCGCGGGTCACCGCGCTGGGCGGTGACGTTGACCTTCTCGTACGAGAAGTCGCCCGAGTCGATCACCGGGCGGACCAGCTTCTCCTCCTCCGCCGTGGAGAAGCCGGCGTTCGGCTTGAACGACCACTGCATCGGGGTGCGGATCGCCTCCCGCCCCGGCAGCGACAGGTCCTCGCCCATGCCGATCTCCTCGCCGTAGCGCAGCACCGGCGTGCCGCGCAGCGAGAACTGGAGCGCGTACGCCAGCTCGACGCGCCGGCGGTCGTTGCCGAGCATCGGGGCGAGCCGGCGGCGGATGCCCCGGTCGTAGATGCGCATGTGCTCCTCGGGGCCGAACTCGGCGTACACCTGGTTGCGCTGCTCGGCGTCGAGCCGCGACAGGTCGATCTCGTCATGGTTGCGCAGGAAGGTGGCCCACTGTCCGCCGGCGGGCAGCATCGGGGTGCCCCGCAGCGCCTCGACGATCGGCTCCGGGTCGCGCCGGGCCAGGGCGAGCATGAGCCGGCCGTTGAGCATGAAGTCGAACAGCATGTGGATCCGGTTGCCGGAGCCGCTGCCGTCGCCGAAGAAGGTGGGGAGCTGGTCGGGCTCCACGTTGGCCTCGGCGAGCAGGACCGCGTCGCCCCGGCGCCACTGGACGTGCTGGCGCAGCTCGGTGAGGAACTCGAAGTCCTTCGGGGAGTCCGGGTTGCCCGGCTCGGTCAGCTCGATGATGAACGGCACGGCGTCCATCCGGAACCCGGAGACGCCGAGCTGGAGCCAGAACGAGGCGATTTTCTTGACCTCCGCGCGCACCTTCGGGTTCGCGAAGTTGAGGTCCGGTTGGTACTTGTAGAACCGGTGGTAGTACCAGGACTTCGCCGTCCGGTCGTACGTCCACGTCTCGTTCTGCTCGCCCGGGAAGACCATGCCCTGGTGCCGGTCGGCGGGCTCGTGGTCGGACCAGACGTACCAGTCCCGGTACGGCGAGTCCGGCGACGAGCAAGCCGACTGGAACCACGGGTGCTGGTCGGAGGTGTGGTTGACCACCAGATCGATGATCACCCGGATGCCCCGGTTCTGTGCCTGGTGCAGCAGCTCCGCGAAGTCGCCGAGGGTGCCGAAGCGCGGGTCCACGTTGTAGAAGTCGGTGACGTCGTAGCCGTCGTCCCGGTTGGACGACGGGTGGATCGGGTGCAGCCACAGGCAGGTCACCCCGAGCCGGGCCAGGTAGTCCAACCGGCCGATGAGGCCCCGGATGTCGCCGACCCCGTCGCCGTCGGAGTCCGCGTACGTGTCGATGTCGAGGCAGTAGACGACAGCCTCGGAGTACCACCTGTCACCCATGCCGGCGTACCTTCTCCGATTCGGCACGCCGGGAAACGCGAATTCCTTCCGCGTCGCGCGGACGTTAGCGTTCCGGGCATGAGCATCGGATCGGGTAGTGGGCACCGCGACGTCGACTGGGCGCAGGGCGACTGGCTGCACCGACCGGTACGGGCCGAGCCGACCCCGGACGGCGGGCTGGTCGTGGAGCCGGGCTCGGGCAGCGACTTCTGGCGGCACACCAGCTACGGCTTCGTGCACGACGACGGCCCGGCCCTGCTCGCCCCGCTGCCCGGCGGCAGCGCCGTGGAGGTCGGCTTCCGGTTCGACTTCACCGAGCAGTTCGACCAGGCGGGCGTGCTGGTCCGGGTGGACGAACGGAACTGGGTCAAGGCCGGGGTGGAGATCAGCGACGGCGAGCCGCAGCTCGGCGCGGTGGTCACCCGGGAGTTCTCCGACTGGTCGGTGGCACCGGTGCCGCAGTGGTCGGGGCGGACGGTGACCGTGCGGGTGAGCCGGGCCGGCGACGCGCTGACCGTTCGGGCCCGCGCCGGCGGCGAGCCGTGGCGGCTGGTCCGGGTGGCCCCGCTCGCGCCGGACGCCGAGGCGTCGGCCGGGCCGTTCTGCTGCTCGCCGACCCGGGGCGGGCTGGTAGTGGTGTTCACCGGTTGGCGGCAGGGCCCGGCGGACGCGGCGCTGCACCCCGAGCACTGAGCGCCGCGTCGGGTGGGCCCCGTCACCGGCGGGTGTGATCGCCCGCCGACTGGGTAACACCTCCTGATCCCCCGGAGGCTCCACGGAAGGACACCCATGGCCCTCGCCCAAGACGTCGAGCCGTCGCAGTTCACGGGGCTGACCGGCTGGGTGGCCGGCGTCATCGAGGCGACGGGCGCGGTCGGGGTGGCCCTGCTCGTGGCCCTGGAGAGCGTCATCCCGCCGATCCCGAGCGAGATCGTGCTGGCCATGGCCGGCTACCTCGCCTCGCAGGGCCGGTTCAACGTGGTGCTGATCGTCCTCGCCGCGACGGTCGGCTCGCTGGTCGGGGCGCTGGTGCTCTACTGGCTCGGCGCGGCGATCGGCGAGGAGCGGCTGAAGCGCTGGCTGGACCACATCCCGCTGGTCGACCGCGACGACCTGGAGAAGGCCGACCGCTGGTTCGAACGGCACGGCCGGTGGGCGGTGCTGATCGGCCGGCTGGTGCCGGTGGTACGCAGCCTGGTGTCGGTCCCGGCCGGGGCGAACCGGATGCCGCTGGGTGAGTTCGTCGCGCTGACCACGCTGGGCAGTGGGGTGTGGAACGCGCTGATCGTGGGGGCCGGCTTCGCGCTCGGGTCGCGCTGGGAAGAGGTGGACCGGTACAGCAGTTGGTTCAACTACGCGATCTTCGCCGTCTTCGGGGTGATGATCGTGAGCTGGGCGGTGAAGAAGGTACGTCGCCGCGCGCGGCGCGACCGGCAGTCCGTGACCGCCGGCCGCTGACCGCGCGGATCTGCGTGGCGGGTGGCCGGGGACGAGGGTGAGAAGGGGCCCCTTCTCCACCGCAGGCGTTAAGAGGGGGCCCTTCCTCGCTCGCGGCGCGCGGGGCGACACGCGGGCCCTGGCGTTTCCCCGCACCGACACGTTGGGTAATGCGCCGTCGACGTCGCGGCACGGTGCCGCGACCGGCACGGAACGGACGGTGAGGACGATGAGCGGGCCAGTGGCCGAGCGGGAACGGCACGCCGCCCCGGGCGGCACCGACCTGTTCACCGTCGGCGTGGAGGAGGAGTTCCTGCTCGTCGACCCGCACACCGGCACCGCCGTGCCGGCCGTCGACCTGGTCATGGAGCAGGTGCCGGCGGAGCTGCGCGGACAGGTGGAGCGCGAGTTCCAGACCAGCCAGATCGAGATCGGCAGCCCGCCGGGGCTGGAGCTGTCCTCGATCCGGCACTCCCTCGGGGTGCTGCGCCGGGCGCTGGCCGACGCCGCCGAGCGGGCCGGCGTACGGGTGCTGGCCATCGGCACCGGCCCGGTCGACGGCCCGGTTCCGCCGGTGGTCGACAAGCCCCGCTTCGACCGGATGATCGAGCGGTTCCGGCTGTTGGTGCCGGGCCCCGGCAACAACGGCATGCACGTGCACGTCGGGGTGCCGGACCCGCAGACCGGGGTGCGGGTGCTCAACCACGTCCGGCCCTGGCTGCCGATCCTGCACGCGGTCACCACGAACTCCCCGTTTTTCGCCGGGGAGGACACCGGGTACGCGAGCTGGCGGTCGGTGGAGTGGGAACGCTGGCCGTCGGTGGCGCCGACGCCGTACCTGGAGTCGCACGAGCACTACGAGCGGCTGATCCGGCAGCTCATCGCCAGCGGTGTGATGCTCGACGAGGGGATGCTCTACTGGTACGCCCGGCTGTCGGCGAAGTACCCGACGGTGGAGATCCGCATCGGCGACGTCTGCCCCTCGGTGGACGACGCGGTGCTGGTCGCCGCGCTGGTCCGGGCCCTGGTGGCGACCGCGATGACCGACATCGCCGAGGGCCCGCCCATCCGCACCGACCATCACCTGCTGGTGGCCGCGCACTGGCGGGCCGCCCACGACGGCCTGGAGGGCCGGTGCGTCGACCTGACCGACGGCGAGCTGCGCCCCGCGTGGGAGCTGCTGGACTCCCTCGTCGAGCGGCTCGGCCCCGCGCTGGAGCGGCACGGCGACCTGGCGGAGGTGACCGACCTGCTGGGCGGGCTGCGCCGACACGGCACCGGGGCGGCGCGGCAGCGGGCCGTCTTCGCGCGCACCGGGAGCCTGGTCGACGTGGTGCGGGACGTGGCCCGGCAGACCCGTGGCTGAGCGCGGCGGCCGGACGCCCGCGCACCGCCGGGACGGGCCCGTGGCCTGGTGCGGCGTGACAGGATGGTCGTCGTGGCGCAACGGCTGATCATCATCGGCGGGGACGCCGCCGGCATGTCGGCGGCCTCCCAGGCACGCCGCCGCCGCGATCGCGCCGACCTGGAGATCGTGGCGTTCGAGCGGGGGAGCTTCACGTCGTACTCGGCGTGCGGCATCCCGTACTGGATCAGCGGGGTGGTCCCGGAGCGGCACCAGCTCGTCGCCCGCGACCCGGCCACCTTCCGCGCCGACTTCGACATCGACGTCCGGCTGCGGCACGAGGTCACCGCGATCGACCTGGGCCGCCGGGAGGTCGTCGCCCGCGACCTCGACGGCGGCGGCGAGGTCCGCGAGCGCTTCGATGACCTGGTGTACGCCGCCGGTGCGGTGCCGAAGCGGCCCGACTGGGCCACCCCCGGCGTGCGCGGCGTCTTCGGCGTGCAGACCCTCGACGACGCCTCGGCGCTGCGCGAGTGGCTGGACGCCGACCCTGCGCCCCGCCGCGCGGTGGTGGTCGGCGGCGGCTACATCGGGGTGGAGATGGCCGAGTCGCTGATCCAGCGCGGGCTGTCGGTCACCCTCGTCGAGCAGGCCCACCAGCCGATGTCGACCGTTGATGCGGACATGGCCGCGCTGGTTGCCGACGCGATGCGCGGCGTCGGCGTCGACATCCGTACCGGAGCCGAGGTGACCGGGCTCGACGGGCGCGACGGGCGGGTGTCCGCGGTGGTCACCGCCGACGGCCCGCTGCCGGCCGACGTCGTGGTCCTGGGCCTGGGGGTACGCCCCAACACCGCCCTCGCCGAGGCCGCCGGCCTGCCGGTCGGCCCCTCCGGCGCGATCCGGGTGGACCGGCGGATGCGAGTGCCCGGAGTGCCGGGGGTGTGGGCGGCCGGTGACTGCGTGGAGACCCTGCACCGGGTCAGCGGGCTGCCCGTGCACATGCCGCTGGGCACCCACGCCAACAAGCAGGGCCGGGTCGCCGGGATCAACCTCGGCGGCGGGTACGCCACCTTCCCGGGCGTCATCGGCACGGCCGTGACGAAGGTCTGCAACCTGGAGGTGGGGCGCACCGGCCTGCGCGAGCGGGACGCCGCGGCCAGCGGCTTCGAGTTCGTCTCGGTGCTGTCCGAGTCGACGAACCGGGCCGGCTACTACCCGGGCGCGCGGACGATGACGGTGAAGCTGATCGCCGAGCGCCCCAGCGGGCGGCTGCTCGGGGCGCAGATCGTCGGCTGGTCCGAGGCGGCCAAGCGGATCGACACGCTGGCCGTGGCGCTGTGGAACGAGATGACGGTGGACGAGATGACCGCCCTCGACCTCGGCTACGCACCGCCGTACGCGCCGGTGTGGGACCCGGTGCTGATCGCGGCCCGCAAGGCCGTCGACGCCCTGCACCGGGGCTAGGTGCAAGGAAGGGCCCCTGTTAACGCTTCGGGTATAGCAAGGGCCCCCTCCTAACACGCCGGGCGGCACGGCGACCGGTTCTGTCGGGGGGCGCGGTTAGCGTGTGGGCGTTGTCGTGGTGCCGGGTCCGGCGCCCTTCCCCCTCGAAAGGCATCGCCATGTCGCAGGAGACGACCTACCTCGAACTGTCCGAAGTGGACGGTGCGCACAAGTTCTACGAGGTGGTGGTGGACGACACCGCGCTGACCGTGCGCTACGGCCGGATCGGCGACCAGGGGCAGGTGAAGACCTCGGCCTACCCGGACAACGCCCGCGCCCGCGCCGCCGCCGCGAAGAAGATCGGCGAGAAGGTCCGCAAGGGGTACGCCCCGGCGGTGCCCGGCGTCCGCCAGAAGCGGCCCGTGTCGCGGCGGCAGATCGTCAGCACCCGCTCGACGGCCCGCACCGCCCCGGTGCTGTGGCGGTACGCCTCGGGCGCGCCCGCGTTCGGCATCTTCGTCGACGGGCAGCACTGCATGGTCGGCAACGAGCACGGGGTGATCACCACCCTCGACCACGACGCCCGGGTGCTGGACCAGGTCCGCCTGCCCGAGGGGGTCAAGTGCATCGTCGCCGACGACGCCTGGATCTACGCGGGCTGCGACGACGGTAACGTCTACGACCTGTCCGGCAAGGTGCCCCGGGTGGCGTACGCGATCGCCCCCGACATCGACATCTACTGGCTGGACATCCACGACGGGGTGCTGGGCGTCTCCGACGCCGACGGCGGCATCGCCGCGATCGACCACGAGGACGAGTTCCTCTGGCGGCGGCCTGGGCGCGGCCGGGCCGCGTGGATGGTGCGCTGCGACGCCGACGCGCTCTACCACGGCCACTCGCAGGGGGTCACCGGCTACGACTGGCGCACCGGGCGGGAGCTGTGGCACACCCGCACCGGGTCGGTGCTGTTCGGCTGGCAGGAGCGCGACGCCGTGTTCGCCGGCACCGGCACCCGCGAGGTGGTGCGGCTGCGCAAGGACGGGCGCGCCGAGCAGACGTACCGGTGCGACGCCCCGGTCTTCTCGTGCGCCACCGCCGAGGACGGCCGGTACGTCTTCGCCGGCGACAACCAGTCCTCGATCTACTGCTTCGACGCGGCCGGCAACCGGCTGTGGAAGCTCGGCACCGGCTGCGGCTCGGCATACTCGATGCAGTACCACGAAAACCGGCTGTACGTGGTCACCACCAGCGGCTACCTGGCCTGCGTCGACGCCAGCGAGCCGGCGATCCGGGCCGCCGAGGCGGGCAGCGTGCCGGAGGTGGTGGACGTCAAGGCCCCCGCCCGGCAGCCCGAGCCGGCGGCGTGGCGCGCCGTGGAGGTGGTCACCGACGACCGGAGCGGCGTGGTGGTGCAGTGCGTCGACGACGGCGGCCGGCTGCGCGTCCACGTACTCTCCGACGGCTACCGGCGGGACTGGTCGGTGCAGTTCCCCAAGGGCATCCGCGAGCCGGGCGCGCGCTACCTGGTCACCGAGGTCCGCCAGGCGGGCCGGGGCGGCTTCTACCGGGCGTACGGCGACATCCGCCGGCTGCGCTGAGCGGCCCGCCCCGCCGTCGGCCGGCGGCATGCGGCACCGCTGCCGGCCGACGGCGGGTCACCCGGGGATCAGCTCGTCGGGCAGCGGGGCACCGGTGACCCTGGAGCGGATCATGGCCGAGAACAGCGCTGGGTTCTCACCGTTCCACGCGTGGCCCACCCCCGACGCCAGGCGTGCCTGGGCGTTCGGAAACGTCGAGGCGATCACGGTCTGGGACCGCTTCGTGAGATCGTGCTCGTTCTCCCCGGCCACCGCCAGGACCGGGCAACGCGAGGACGTGGCCTGGTCGGGAAGGCGGAAGTCGAGGGCCTCGCTGTTGACCCTACGGAACGCCTGCCGACTCGTCGTACGCGCGGCCGCCTGGTAACCGTGGAGATCCTCAGCCGGGACGTTGAGCGCGCGGGCGTTCGCCCGTAGCACAGGGCCCCACCCCATCACGGGTGCGATCAGCGCACCCATGAGCCGGAGCCGGCCGGGATGGGGCAACGGCAGCACGTTCACCCCACTCACGATCGCGCCCAGCACCACATCGGGCGCGGTGGCGGCGACGAGCGCACCGACGTAGCCGCCGAGCGACAGTCCGACCACGTACGCCCTGCCGTCTGTGGTCCGCGCCCTGATCATCTGGGCCACGAGACGGGCGGTCTCCGGGATCGACTCCCACGGGAGGGCGTTACTCCGTCCGTGGCCAGGCAGGTCAGGGACCAGCAGACGCAGTTCGCCGGAGAGGGCGGAGAGCTGCTTCGTCCACATCCAACCGGTGGTGCCCACGCCATGCAGCAGGACCACGGGCGGCCCGTCCGCAGGGCCCGCCTCATGTACGAACATCGTCACACCGATCATGGTGGCACAGCCACGAGGGTTGGCCAGGTCGTCCGTCTGGTCGGGGTCGCCCGCGAGCGGTGGTAGGGCCGGTCGCGGACCAACCGAGAATGGTCTGATGGAGATGGAGCTGGAAATCCCCGAGCGGCTGGGCTGGGTGGGGCGCACGCCCGCCGGGCGGGCCTGGCTGGCGGTGCTGCCGGCCCGGCTGGCGGAGTGCGTCCGGCGTTGGGGGTTGCGGGTCACCGGCCCGCCCTTCGCGTACGCGTTCGCCTCCCTGGCGCTGCCGGCCGAGCTGCCCGACGGCACCCGGGCGGTGCTCAAGCTCCAGTACCCGGACGCCGACAGCGCGCACGAGGCCGCGGCCCTGGCGTGCTGGGCGGGCGACGGGGCGGCCCGGCTGCTGGCGCACGTCCCGGGCCGGCGGGCGTTGCTGGTGGAGCGCTGCGACCCGGGCACGCCGCTGCACGCCCTCACGCAGGACGGGGGACTGGACGCGGCGTTGGACGTGGTCGTCGGGCTGCTGCCCCGGCTCTGGCGGCCCGCCGGCGCGCCGTTCACCCCGCTGGCCGAGGAGGCTGCCGGCTGGCTGGAGCGGCTGCCGGTGCAGTGGGCGCGGCTCGGCCGGCCGTTCGAGCGCCGGCTGCTCGACGCCGGGCTCGGCCGGCTCGCCGAGCTGGCCGGCACGCAGGGCGAGCAGGTACTGGTCAACCAGGATCTGCACGCGGGCAACATCCTGCGGGCCACCCGCGAGCCGTGGCTGGTGATCGACCCGAAGCCGCTGGCCGGGGAGCGCGAGTTCGGCGTGGTGGCGATCGTCCGGGGGCCGGAGCTGGGCCACTCCCCGGCTGCCGTGCGGCGGCGGCTGGACCGGCTCACCGACGAGCTGGGCCTGGACCGGGAGCGGGCGCTGGGCTGGGCGATCGGGCACACGCTGGCCTGGAGCATGGCCGAGGACGTGGTGTTCACCAACCAGATCGACGTGACACGCTGGCTGCTCGACCTCGCCTGAGTCCTACCGCGGCTGGCAGGTGGGGCACCAGTACAGGTTTCGGCCGGTTAGCGCGCCCCGGCGCACCTCGTCACCGCAGACGTGGCAGGGCTGGCCCGGGCGGCGGTAGACGTACACCTCGCCGCCGTGCCGGTCGACCCGGGGCGCGCGGCCGGTGGCCTCCGGCAGGTGGGCGTCCCGGACGGTGTCGATCCGGCCCACCTCGACGGCCCGGGTCATCAGGTCCACCAGGTCCGTCCACAGTTCCCGCCACCGCGCCGGGGCCAGCTCCCAACCGGGCAGCAGCGGCGACAGGCCGGCCCGGAACAGCGCCTCCGTGACGAAGATCAGGCCCGTGCCGGCCACCACCGACTGGTCGAGCAGCAGCGCCGCGAGCGGGGTCGGGCTGCGGGAGATCCGGGCGTACGCGCGGGCCGGGTCGGCGTCGGCGCGCAGCGGGTCGGGGCCGAGGCGGTCGCGCAGCGCCGCCACCTCGGGCGGGGTGAGCAGCTCGCAGGCGTTCGGGCCGCGCAGGTCCAGCCAGTGCCGATCGTGCGGCGACTCCGGCCCGGTGCGCCCCGTACTCGAACCGTCGCTGGTCAGCCGTAGCCGCACCTGGCCGACTGGTGGTGGGGGCTCGCCCGGCCCGTCGGCGAACCTGCCGTACAGGCCGAGGTGCACGTGCAGGGTCAGGCCACCCGAGTGGTGGTGCAGCAGGTGCTTCCCGTACGCCTCGGTGCCCTCCAGGACGGTGCCGCAGAGCAGGGCCGCGCCCTCGGCGAAGCGGCCCTGCGGGCTGGCGGCCTGCACCCTGTCGCCGGCGAACAGCTCGGCGTGCCGGGCGGCGAGGCGATGGATGGTGTGTCCCTCTGGCACGGCCGCCAAGGGTAGTCAGCCGGGCTCACCGCCGCCATCTGCCCCTGTTCGCCGCCGGCCGGCGGCGACGAACCGGAGGCCTTCGGCCGGCCGTCGGGGTGGGCAATCCCGAACACGGTCAGCGCGGCCCGCGCCCGATCGGGTGACGCAGGTGTCGGCGGATCGACGGTTGGGTACCCCGGTGGCGCTACCGCGCGGCGGCCATCGGCGCTTCCGAGGCCACCCCGCGTTGATCAGGGAGGTGACGTGGTGAGGATTTTTCCACTGTTGTCCCGCCGGAACGAGCCGGCGACGACATACGACAGCAACGGCGACGGGCGGGTTAACGAACGCGACCCAGCTGTCGCGTCCGGCGCCGGCAGCCGCCCGGACGGGCAGCCGGTGGTCACCGGCCGCGGCGAGGAGCAGGCGACGTACCGCAGCAGCGCGACCGCCACCGACGACGAGCGGGCCTCGGACGCGGAGCGACGGGCGGCCGAGCGCGGGGCCCTGGCCCGGGCCGCCACCGCCCGCGCGGCCACCGCCCGCACCCCGGACGGCGAGGTGCGCCGCCCGGCCGTCGCCACGACCGCTCCCCCCGCCGCCGCTTCCCCCGTCACCGAGCGCACCCTCGACCGGGACGGCGACCGGGAGCACACCGACAAGCGACCGCTGCCGGCGGACCCCGCGGCCGGGCAGCCGACGAACCGTACGGCCGAGCGGGACCGTGCCGCCCAGCCGCCCCTGCCGACCGACCGGACCGACGCCCAGGGCGAGGCCCGACGGGAGCCGGTGCCGGTGGTGGCCGGGCCGAGGCCTCGGGCCAGCCTGCTCGCGACTTGCGGCCTGGTCGTCGGCGTCGCCGGGTTGGCGGCCGTGTTGACCGGCACCCTCGCCGGGTACGGCATCGCGGTCGGCGCGGTCGGCGCGGTGCTGTCGGTGTTCGGCCTGCTCGCCACCCGCCGCCGGCACATCGCGGGCAAGTCCGACGCGCTGCTGGGCATGGCCTTCGGTGTGGCCGCCGTGGTCCTCGGGGTGCTGGCGATGACCGGTCAGTTCGACTGGCCCACCACCGACGGCGACTGGGTGCAGCGGCTGCGCGAGTGGCTCGACTCACAGTTTGTCGGCCGCCGCTGACGGGCACATAGGACCCCGCCGGCGGTGCGCCGGCAGCCCGACGGGTCTGGTGGTTCACCAGCCGGGCACACCTTTTCGGGGGCGGCGGTTCGCCGCCCCCGAAGCATGTCCGGCGTCACCCGTGCGGCGTCGCCGGCCGGGCCACGGCGCAGAAGCGGACAGGTCGCAGGGCGAGGCGGCCGGCGGGGTGGGCCGGAGCGGCCAGTCGGGGGACGGACCGGCAGATCGCCAGGGCATCGACACCGCCAGGGCATCGACGCAACGAATCGCCATGACTGGCCCGTGAGACGCAACGAATCGTCGGGCGACGCAACTTCCGGCGGTGGATGTCGTCGCTTCCCCCGCATACGGTTGGGCAACGGCGCCAGCCCGTGGGCCGAAGATGGCCGGGCGCGCCCGACCCCTGGGAGCAGCACAGTGCCGATGGACGCCACCAGCCAGCGCTTTCTCATGTGCCGGCCGACGTACTTCGCCGTCGACTACTCGATCAATCCCTGGATGGACCCCACCGCCCCCGTCGACACCGAGCTGGCCGTCCGGCAGTGGGAGCGGCTGCGTCAGATCTACCGCGAGCTGGGCCACACCGTCGAGGAGATCGTGCCCGTGCCCGGTCTGCCCGACATGGTTTTCGCGGCCAACGGCGGCACGGTGATCGACGGCAAGGCGATGGCCGTGCAGTTCCGCGACCCCCAGCGCGCCGACGAGGCCCCCGCCTACCGGGTCTGGTTCGAGTCCGCCGGCTTCGACGTGTACGACCCCAAGCACGTCAACGAGGGAGAGGGCGACATCCTGCTCGCCGGCGACGTGCTGCTGGCCGGCACCGGATTCCGCACCGCGCACGCGTCGCACGCCCAGCTCCAGGAGGTCTTCGGCTACCCGGTGATCACCCTGCAACTGGTCGATCCCCGCTTCTACCACCTGGACACCGCGCTCACCGTGCTGGACGAGCGCACCGTGGCGTACCTGCCGGAGGCGTTCTCGCCCGGCAGCCGGGCCGCGCTGCGCAGGCTCTTCCCGGACGCGGTCCACGCCACCGAAGCCGACGCGGAGGTGCTCGGGCTCAACGCCGTCAGCGACGGCCGGCACGTGGTGCTGCCCGAGCAGGCCACCGACCTGGCCGCGCGGCTGCGCGACCGGGGCTACGAGACCATCGGGGTCGACCTGTCCGAGCTGCGCAAGGCCGGCGGCGGACCGAAGTGCTGCACGTTGCGACTCCGTCAGGGAAAGGCGAGCAAGTGATCGTGGAAGACATGCTGCGGACGCCGGGCGCGGTCCGGGACGCGGAGCGCTTCACCGCGCACAACTACCACCCGCTGCCGGTGGTGGTCAGCTCGGCCGAGGGTGCCTGGCTCACCGACATCGACGGCCGGCGCTACCTGGACTGCCTCGCCGGATACTCGGCGCTCAACTTCGGCCACCGGCATCCCCGGCTGATCGCCGCCGCGCACGCCCAGCTCGACCGGCTGACCCTCACCAGCCGGGCGTTCATCCACGACCAGTTCGCCGACTTCTGCCGGGAGCTGGCCGAGCTGTGCGGCAAGGACATGGTCCTGCCGATGAACACCGGCGCGGAGGCCGTGGAGACGGGGATCAAGGTGGCCCGCAAGTGGGGCTACCGGGTCAAGGGCGTACCGGCCGGGCAGGCCAACATCGTGGTGGCCGAGGGGAACTTCCACGGCCGTACGACCACCATCGTGAGCTTCTCCACCGACGACGAGGCACGCGCCGACTTCGGGCCGTACACGCCGGGCTTCACCGTCGTCCCCTACGGCGACCTGGCGGCGCTGGAAGCGGCGATCGACGACAACACCGTGGCCGTGCTGCTGGAGCCGATCCAGGGCGAGCAGGGCGTCGTGGTGCCGCCGGAGGGCTACCTGCCGGGCGTACGCCGGGTCTGCACCGAGCGGAACGTGCTGTTCGTCGCCGACGAGATCCAGTCCGGCCTGGGCCGCACCGGTGCGACGTTCGCCTGCGACCACGAGGGCGTCGTACCGGACCTGTACCTGCTCGGCAAGGCGCTGGGCGGCGGCATCGTGCCCGTCTCCGCGGTCGCCGGGAACGCCGACGTGCTCGGGGTGCTCCAGCCGGGTCAGCACGGGTCGACGTTCGGCGGCAACCCGCTGGCCTGCGCGGTGGCCACCGAGGTCGTCCGGCTGCTGACCACCGGCGAGTTCCAGCGCCGCTCGGCGGAGCTGGGCGAGCGGCTGCACGCCGGCCTGCGCGCCCTGATCGGCCGGGGCCTCGTCGCCGTGCGGGGCCGGGGGCTCTGGGC
>NZ_SMKJ01000029.1:0-36174 GCF_004348615.1 Micromonospora sp. KC207 | reverse complement strand
GGTGGGGGCGCATCCGGGCCCGGCGCGCTCCCGCTGTGGGCGCCTATGGCCGGCGTCGGGAGCGGATCGCCGGGTGGGCGGCGGGGTGGATCGCACTTGTTACGCGCCGGCAACACGTGTGGGCCAGTTCGGGATCCACAAAGCAATATGGTGGATCCAATGCAATTCGGTTTGGCAGAGGGGGAGACGGATGACTCATCGGCCGCGTCGCGCGTGTGCAGCGCACGTCGGGTCAGCGCAGGTGGCGAACCGGAGCGTGCCGCGCCGCTGCGACGACGCGGGCCACGACCGCCTGACCGCCCGGATGTTCCGCCCGCCAGTCGACCTGACATTCACCTCGGTGGAGGAGACCCACGATGCGTGCTGAGCTGCCCGCACTTGCCCCCACCCAGGCGTTGTTCGTCGGCGGGGCCTGGTGCCCAGGCGGCGAGTTGTTCGAGGTTGTCGACCCGGCCACCGAGGAGGTGCTCACCCGAGCGGTCCAGGCCGCCCCGGCCGACATCGACGCGGCCGTGCAGGCGGCCCGGCAGAGCCTGACCGATCGGCGCTGGGTGGGGCTACCGCCGCTGGAGCGCACCCGGATCCTGCATCGGGTCGCCGACCTGATCGAGGCGGAGTTGGAGGAACTAGCGGTCCTGGAGACACGCGACAACGGCAAGCCGATCGAGCGCTCCCGCGCTGACGTTGCCACCGCCGCGCGTACCTTCCGACACTTCGCCGGTGCCCCGAGCCGCCTGCTGGGCGGCACCGTCCCGATCGGCCCCGGCGCCCATCACGTCTACACCACGCTGGAGCCGGTGGGGGTGGCCGCGCTCATCCTGCCGTGGAACTTCCCGATCATGACCGGCGCTTTCAAGATCGCTCCGGCGCTGGCCGCCGGCTGCTCGGTGGTCGTCAAGCCGGCCGAGCAGACGCCGCTGACGATGCTCCGCCTCGCTGACCTGATCACCACGGCCGGCGTTCCCGACGGTGTGCTCAACGTCCTCACCGGCGACGGCAGGGTCGGTGCCGCCCTGGCCGACCACCCGGGTGTCGACAAGGTCTCCTTCACCGGAAGCACGGCGGTAGGCCGGCTGGTCGGCCAGGCGGCTGCCCGGCGGTTCGCCCGGCTCACCCTCGAACTGGGCGGCAAAAGCGCCAACATCGTCTTCGCCGACGCCGACCTGGACGCTGCCGTCACCACCGCGATCCGCGCCTCGTTCGGACACTCCGGGCAGATGTGCACCGCGGGGAGCCGGTTGTTGGTCCAGCGTGCGGTCCTCGCCGAGTTCACCGAGCGGCTCGCCCGGGCGGCTGCGCGGGTGCCGGTCGGCGACGGGCTGTCCGGGGGGATCTCGGTGGGGCCGCTGGTCTCGGCGGAGCAGCGCGAGCGCGTCCTCGGCTACGTCGAGCTGGGGCGGGCCGAAGGGGCCGAGATGGTCGTCGGCGGCGCGACCCCGGCTGGCCGTGGCTTCTACGTGACCCCCACCGTCTTCACTGGTGTGACCAACGACATGGTCATCGCCCGAGAGGAGATCTTCGGGCCGGTCGTCGGCGTGCTCGCCTTCGACGACGAGGCCGATGCGGTGCGGATCGCCAACGACTCGGCGTACGGCCTGTCCGCCGGGATCTGGACCGCCGATCTGAGCCGGGCGCACCGCGTCGCGGCCCAGTTGGAGGTGGGGACGGTGTGGGTCAACACCTACAACGTGTTCGACCCCGCGCTCTCCTTCGGCGGTCGCAAGGAGTCGGGTCTTGGCCGCGATCTCGGCGATGAGGCGTTGCGCGGCTACCTGGAGTCCAAGGCCGTCGTGGTCAGCCTGTAGATCGTATTCATTGCAAGGGGGACAGTGCCCATGAGGCTGGCGAGCGCCCGGCGGCGTGCCGAACGGTGGGATCCATTTTCGTCTATATTGGATCCGCGATCGTGGAGTCTGGGGACCGTTCGACCGTGGACCTCTCGGTGAACGCCGACCACGCGCACGTCGACCAGCTCGGCACCTTCGTGCCGCCTGTGGATGTCGCCCGGGAACGGGCGCAGACCGTGGGTGTGCGTCACGCACACCACCTCAACTCCGCAGGTTCCGCGCTGCCGACGGTGGCGGTGGTCGACGAGGTCGTCGCCCACCTGCGGCGCGAGGAGACAGAGGGCGGCTACGAGGCCGCCGCGGCGGTTTCCGGCCGCATCGAGGAGTTGTACGCCACCGCGGCCCGCCTCATCGGCGCCCGGCCCGAGGAGATCGCGCTCGCCGACAGCGCGAGCACCGGAATGCGGGTCATCGTCGATGCGCTCCGCCTGAACGCGACGGCCCGCATCCTGGTCGCCCGTTCGACCTACGTCAGCCATGCCCTGCACCTGCTCAGCCTGGCCCACGAGACCGGCGCGAAACTCCTCGTTCTGCCCAGCGGCTCCGACGGCGCGGTCGATCTCGACCGGCTGGGGCGGATGCTGACCGGTGGCCCGCGCGACATCGTCTGTGTCGCCCAGGTGCCGACCTCGTCAGGTCTGGTCGAGCCGGTCCGCGACATCGGCGCACTGACCCGCCGCTCCGGTGCGGCGTACCTGCTCGACGCGACCCAGTCGGTCGGGCAGCTACGGATCGACGTCGACGAGATCGGCTGCGACGCCCTGGTGACGACCGGGCGCAAGTTCCTGCGCGCCCCCCGTGGCACCGGATTCGCCTACATGCGCAGCGACTTTTTCGAACGGCTCACGCCGGTCGCGCCGGACGTGCGCGGCGCGGTGTGGACGGGGACACGCCAGTGGAGCCTGTCACCGACGGCACGCCGGTTCGAGACCTGGGAGTCCTCGGTGGCCGGCCGGCTCGGCCTGGGGGTGGCGCTCACCCAACTGCTCGATCGCGGCATCAACGTCACCGAGGCGTACCTGGCGTCGACCGGCGCCCGGCTGCGCCGGGGGCTCGCCGCCATCGACGGGGTGACCGTGCGGGATCCAGCGGCCAGCCCATCGGGCATCGTCACGTTCACCGTCGACGGCCTCGGCAGCGACCTGGTCAGCCGACGGTTGGCCGTGCGCGGCGTACGTACCGTGTCGGTGCCGGCCAGCCACGGCCAGTGGGATCTCGGCCTGCGCGGCGTGCCCGCGGTGGTCCGGGCCTCGGTGCACGTCTACAACGACGACGCCGACCACGACGCGCTGCTCGGCGCCGTGGCCGAGATCGCCCGGGGGGTGAACCGGTGAGCGAGCACGCCGAGGTCGAAGTCCTCGTCGTCGGGCTCGGCATTCACGGCTCGGCCGCCGCCTACGAGCTCGCCCTGCGCGGGGTGCGCGTCGCCGCGATCGACCAGTTCGCCGAGGATCACCACCGGGGCTCGTCGCACGGGCGGACCCGGATGATCCGGCGCGCGTACCCCAATCCGGTCTGGAGTGACCTCGTCGAGCGGGCCTTCGCCGGCTGGGAGCGCTGGGAGCGGGCCAGTGGCGAGACCCTGTTGCACCGCACCGGCGGCCTCTACGCCCATCGCGGGACGTCCCAGCTCCAGGGACCCGGCTGCGAAATCGTCGAGGACACCGACCGGCTGCGGGAGCTGATGCCCTCCTTCGTCGTGCCGGACGGCCACCAGGCCGTGTTCGACCCGTCCGCCGGTGTCGTGGAGGCCGGAACCGCCCTGGGGGTCGCCCGCGCCGGCGCCCGAGCGGCCGGGGCGGAGCTGGTCTTCGGCGAACGCATGCTCCGCTGGCAGGCGAGCGGCGAGGGATGCCTGGTCGAAACCTCCGCCCGCCGGATCCGGGCCCGGTCGCTGGTGCTCGCCACCGGCGCCTGGGTCGGCCGGGCGGTACCCAGGCTCGCCGACCTCTTCGAGGTGTGGCGCATCGTCACCGTCACGCTCCGCTCCGGCCAGCCGCCCGCCCGCCCGCCGTGGCTCGGTGCCTTCTCGGTGGACCGTCCCGAGGGGTTGCTCTTCGGCATCCCCGACGCCGCCGGGAACGGCTTCAAGGCCGGCATCGATGCCGGCGAGGTCTGGGACCCCGAGCGGCCGGTCGTGCCGCCGACCGGCGGTGAGATCAGCGAACTGTGCCGCCTGATGACGCGCTACGTCCCCGGGGTGGACGCCGATCCGGAGCGGGACGTGGTCGAGGCCGCCTCCTGCCTGTACACGATGACCCGCGACCGGCGTTTCGTGCTCGGCCGGTTGCCCTGGGCGCAGCCGGTGGTGGTCGCCGCCGCGTGCTCCGGGCACGGATTCAAGTTCGGACCGGCGATCGGCGCGGCCGTCGCCGACCTGTGTCGCGGCGAGGAGCGTCGCGACCTCGACTTCGTCGGCGTCGAACGCCGGCTCGGCCAGTGATGTCCACGTCTGCACCGGCTCCGGCGCGCGCCGCCGGCAGGCCGGCGTCCGTCGCCCGCATCCCGCACCCACTGGAGAACCCATGACGATCGCAGCGCACTGGAACGACCCTCTCACCGATGCCGAGATCGCCGAGGTCGTCGCGCTGGTCGGCGACGATCCGCGGATCGGGAAGCGGCCGCGCTACTGGGGTGTCGCGGTCGAGGAGGGACTGGCCCGGGCCCTCGCCCCGGGGCAGGGCCGACCGGTGCGGTTGGTGGTGATGAACCCCGACGCCCACGCCGCCTGGGAGGTCGGCGCCTGGACCTCGGGCACCGATCGGCCGGCGTCGGTCGCCTCGTGGACGCCGGTCGACGCCGAGCGGCCGGGTGTCTCCAGCGAGGAGGCCCGGATGGTCGCGCAGGCGTGCCGGGAGGACGCCGCGTTCCAGGCGGCGCTGGCCAGGCGGGGCATCACAGACGCCTCGCTGGTCTGGATCGATCCCGAATCGATCACCGGCTTCGAGCCGGCGGACCTGCTCGGCCGTCGGCTCTCCTGGGGCACCGTCTGGCACCGGGTCAGCGAGGACGACAACGGGTACGCCCGCCCCGTCGCCGGACTCGTGCCGATCATCGACCTGGAGACCCTCGAGGTGGTCCGGATCGAGGACCACGGTGTGCTACCGATGGCATCCGAAACGGGCAACTACCGCTCCGGCACCTGGGGACCGGACCGAAAGGTCGCTCCGTTGGAGATCATCCAACCCGAGGGGCCGGGTTTCACCGTCGACGGGCACCTGGTCACCTGGCAGAACTGGTCGTTCAGGGTCGGCTTCACCCACCGCGAGGGCCTGGTGCTGCACGACGCCGTCTACCACGACGGCGGCGAGTCGCGGCCGGTGCTGCGGCGGGCGGCGGTCAGCGAGATGTACGTGCCATACCTGGACAGCGACCCGACCGCGTACCGCAAGAACTTCTTCGACTGGGGAGAGTACGGCGCCGGGCCGCTCACCGCGTCCTTGGAGCTGGGCTGCGACTGCCTGGGGGAGATCCGGTACTTCGACGCCGCGGTGCTCAACGGACACGGCGAGGCGCGGACGATCAAGAACGCGATCTGTCTGCACGAGGAGGACTTCTCCATCCTGTGGAAGCACGTCAACACTCGTACCGGTGAGGCCGACGTGCGGCGCAGCCGGCGGCTGGTGATCTCCTCTTTTGCCACCGTGGCCAACTACGACTACGGCTTCTACTGGTCCTTCTACCAGGACGGCATGATCGATCTGGAGATCAAGTTGACCGGGGTCATGTCGGTCTCCGGTATCGACGACGGGCAGACGCCCCGCTACGGCCGTCTGGTCGCCCCGAACGTGCAGGCCCCCAACCATCAGCACTACTTCGGTCTGCGGCTGGACATGGGAGTCGACGGTCCGCTCAACCGGCTCTACGAGATCCACGCCGAGGTCGAGCAGGACGACGAGCTCAACCCGTACGGCAACGCCTGTCGGATGGTGCGGACCCCGATCGTCACCGAGGCCGAGGCGGCCCGCGGCACCAACCCGGCGCGGGCGGTGCACTGGCTGGTCGAGAGCACCTCCCGGACCAACCGCTTCGGTGACCAGACCGGCTACCGGCTCACCCTGCCGCACACCACGCGGCTCTTCGCCCGGCCCGGCAGCGTCGTCGAGCGGAAGGCGCCCTTCGTCGCCAAACAGCTCTGGGCCACGCCGTACGCTCCGGCGGAGCGATTCATCGCCGGCGAGTACCCGAACCAGGCGCCGCTCGGTGCGGAGGGCATCACGGCCTGGCAGCAGGCGAACCGGTCGCTCGACGGCGTCAAACTCGTGCTCTGGCCGGTGGTCGGCGTGCACCACGATCCCCGCCCCGAGGAGTGGCCGATCATGGCGGTGCACCGGATTGGCATGCGGTTGGAGCCCGACGGCTTCTTCGACCGCAACCCGTCGCTGGACCTGCCGGCCCCGCGTCGCCACGGTGCCGGCGACGCCTGCTGCCGCTAGGTGGAACGGGACGGATCCGGTGTGACCGGCCGCCGGGCCGCGCGGTAAGGCGGATCCCGGGTTGGCCCGAACGGCGATGGCCGTGGACAACAACCGGGCGAGCGATGTCAGGAACGGCTAGAGCCGATCTCGATAATTTTGGATCCCAAAGCTATTCCACTGGATCCACATGTTTGGGTAAGGTCAGGCCAGCTGCATGCGGCGAAACGCGATTCGCGCGGGTGAAGCGCCCGGTGAGCAGGTCGGACAGGGTGTGGTCCGCCCGTTCGGCGGGCGGTGGCCACCATTGGCTCGGCACCCGTGAAACCAGCCGTTCATATGGGCGACACGGAGTCGAAGTGGCGACCCCCGACACTAGTTGGATCCAAGTCATGAAAGTTTGGATCCAAACAGGACGATGGCACGAGCATGCTCGACGTTCAAGGAGTTGCCCCATGGAAGCCTCCCCCACCATCTCCCGTCGGAACCTGTTGCGGGGTGCCAGCGTGCTCGGCATGGGTGTCGGGTTCGGTATGACCGGCCTGCTGAGCGCCTGCGGTCTCGCCGCGGACACCGAAGACACCGCGGAGCGCCGCGGCGGCACCCTGACCCTGGCCGTGGACGCCACCGGCGGCATCAACGACCCCGCCTTCTACACAGCGCTCGGCGACTGGATGGCGGTCGACTGCATCTGCCGGGGACTGACCTTCATCTCCTTCGAGAGCAACGACGTCCGGCCCGACCTCGCCGAGAGCTGGGAGATCTCCACTGACCAGCTGACCTACACGTTCAAGCTCCGCCAGGGCGTCACCTTCCACGACGGCACCACGTTCACCTCAGCGGACGTGCTGGCCAGCCTCGGCCGACAGTTCAACCCCGACGACAAGACGCTGCCCACCGGCGCCTCCCCGCCGCTCAAGAGCCTCGGCGCCAACGTCGCCAGCCTGGAGGCTGTCGACGCCAACACGGTCAAGCTGGTGCTCAAGACACCGGACCGCATGGTGCTCGCCCGGCTGTCCGACATCGGCGGCCGGATCATCTCCAAGGCGGCGCTGGACAAGTACGGCGCCGACATCGGCAAGAACCTCGTCGGCACCGGCCCCTTCAAGTTCGCCTCCGCCACCGCCGGCCAAGCCGTCACGCTGGAGGCGTTCGACAAGTTCCGCCTCGGCCGCCCGCCGATCGACCGGCTCGTGCTCCAGCAGGTGCAGGACCCCTCGACGATCGTCAGCTCGCTGCTGTCGGGCGACATCGGCGGCACCCAGTTCACCCCGTACTCCGCGCTGAGCCGGCTCAAGGGCGACAAGGCGGTGACCGTACACGACACGCCCTACAGCTTCGACGCGATCCTCATGATCGACGCCCGGCGGATTCCGGAGCTGGAGGTACGTCAGGCCATCAACCTGGCCATCGACCGGAAGGCGATCCTGGCGCAGGCGTTCTTCGGCGCCGGCGCGCTGCCCGTCGGGTACGCCGTACCGCCGTCGCAGAACGGCCACGACCCGAGCCTGGCCGACCTGAGCGCCACGGACGTCGACAAGGCCAAGCAGCTCATCCAGGCCGCCGGTGCCACCGGGCGCGAGGTGCGCCTGATGGCGGCCAGCGACAGCTGGCACCCGAAGGCCGCGCAGATCATCACCCAGAACCTGACCGACATCGGCCTGAAGGTCGTCGCCGACTCCGTCGACCCGGCCACCTACTTCGGCCGGGTGATCAACCCCGACGACAAGTACCACGACCTGATGATCTGGGAACGCAACTCGTACGTGCCCGACCCGGACAACATGATCGGCGCGCTGGCCATGCCGGCCGGCGTCTACGGTGACTTCGCGTCCGGCTTCAAGACCCTCAAGGGCGCGGACAGGTTCGCCGCGGAGCTGACCGAGGCGAAGAACCTGCCCGACGGCGCGGACCGCACCGCGAAGTACAGCGACATCCAACGCCGCTTCGCCGAGCAGTACATGGTGCTGTCGATGCTCGCGTACTCGTGCAACCCGGTCGTGAGCGGGAGCAACGTACAGGGGCTGAACGTGGCCGGGCTCGGCAGTCACCGCTGCTTCATGGAGAAGGCGAGTGTCTGAACTGGCCCTACGCCGGTGGATGCCGTCGGCCGGGCGACTGCGGGCCGGGTACCGGCGTCGCCGCGTCGCCCGGTCGTGGCTCGCCACCGTGTCCTGGGCCGTGGTGTTCGTGTTCGTCATGCTCGCCGCGTTCGGGCCGCTGCTGGTGTCGGCGGATCCGAACCGGCAGACCCCGGACGCGCTGCTCCCGCTGGGCGCGCCCAGGCACCTCCTCGGCACCGACGACCTGGGTCGCGACCTGCTGGCCCGGATGGTGTACGGCGCCCGGCCGCTCCTTCTCGTGGCCCTGCTGGCCACGGCGCTCGCCGCCGGGATCGGCGTCTCCGTCGGGCTGGTCGCCGGCTTCGCCGGCCGGTGGACCGAATGGCTGCTCATGCGGCTGATGGATCTGGCGCTGGCGTTCCCGTCGATGCTGCTGATCGTCCTGGTCGTGGTCGCCACCGCACCCGGCGTGTCCAGCCTCGTCGTGGGCATCGGCGTCTCCCTGGCCCCGGGACTGGCCCGGCTCGCCCGGGCGCTCACGGCCCGCGAGGCCCGCCGCGACTACGTCCTCGCGGCCCGGCTGGGCGGCACCTCGACCCCGCGCATCCTGGTGCAGGAGGTGCTGCCGAACATCGCGGGCCCCCTGCTCGCCCAGACGGTGATGACCCTGTCGGTGGCGGCCGGGTTCGGCGCCGGGCTGTCGTACCTGGGGCTCGGCATCCAGCCACCGACCCCCGACTGGGGTTACATGGTGCAGGCTGGCCAGGAGTTCCTCTACCTCGCCCCCCACCTGGTGTTGCTGCCCGCCGGCGCGACGCTGCTGTTCGTGGTCGCCGGAAACTTCGTCGGCGACGACCTGCGCGACGCTCTGGATCCGAGGGCGGCACGATGACGGCCGGAATGCTCCCGCCACCCCGGCGGCCGATGCGCAGCCGCCTCGGCATGCCGTGGCTGGTCCTGCGGCGGCTGCTGGCCGTACCGCCGGTGTTGTTCCTGCTGGCCACGCTGGTCTTCGTCGCGATGCGGCTGCTGCCCGGCTCGCCGGCCAGCTCGCTGGCCGCCGGCGGCGGCAGCGGTCAGGCGACGGCTGCGGAGATCCGGGAGAACACGGCGAGGATCAACGAGGCCTTCGGCCTGGACCGGTCGCTGCCACAGCAGTACCTCGGCTACCTCGACGACCTGATCCACCTCCGCCTCGGCCGCTCCTTCTACGGTGCCAACGAGATCACCGGCCTGCTCGGCAACGCGCTGCCGGCCACCATCGAGCTGACCATCGCGGCGATGCTCGTGGCGGTCCTGCTCGGGCTGGTCACCGGGCTGCTCGCCGCGCTGTTCAAGGACACCTGGGTGGACACCCTGACCCGGACGGTCGGCACGGTCAGCTTCTCCCTGCCGTGGTTCGCGCTCGGCGTACTGGCGATCGTGGTCTTCGGGGTGTGGCTGCGCTGGCTGCCGGTGATCGGCAGGATGCCCGGCCAGCTCGACTACCGCCCGCTGACCAACTTCGTGCTGCTCGACGCGATCCTGCAGGACCGCCCCGAGCTGATCGGGCCGTGGCTGCTGCACCTCATCCTGCCGGCGACCACGCTGGCGGTGTCCATGGCCGGCTTCATCACCCGCATCGTGCGGGCGTCGGTGCTGGAGATCCTCGGCGACGACTTCATCCGGACCGCCCGGATGAAGGGGCTCTCCGAAGGCACGATCGTGCGCCGGCACGTGTTGCGCAACTCGTCCCTGCCGATCGTCACGGTGCTCGGCCTCCAGTTCGGCTCGCTGCTGGGTGGCTCGGTCATCACCGAGACGGTGTTCTCCTATCCCGGGGTCGGCAACCTGCTCATCAACGGCATCCTCCAACGGGACTACCCGATCGTGCAGGGGGCCGCGCTGGCCATCGCGCTGCTCTTCACCCTCGTCAACGTCGCTGTGGACCTGCTCTATCTCGTGCTCGACCCCCGACTGAGAAAGGCCTGACCGCGATGAGCCCGAAGAACATCGTTCTGGTGCACGGCGCCGGTGGGACGGCCACCACCTGGTCGAACGTCGCGCCGCTGCTGTCCGCCGCCGGATACGACGTGACCTTGGTGACCAACCCCATGCGGTCGCTCGCCGGCGACGTGGCGCACACCGCCGCCGTGGTGCGGGAGCTGTCCGGCCCGGTGCTGCTCGTCGGGCACTCTTACGGCGGCGCCGTGATCAGCAACGTCGGTCGGGAATCCGGGGTGGTCGGGCTCGTCTACATCGCGGCGTTCGGGCCGGACGAGGGGGAGACGGTCAACCAGATCGTCGAGCGGTACCCACCGGCGGCGGTATCGAAGTACATGCGGCGGGGGCCGAACGGCGAATGGTCCTCGGAGCACACCGCCGAGTACTGGGCCGAGATCGGCTGGGACGTGCCGGTCGAGCAGCGGGTGGTCTGGGACACGGAGTCACGGCAGAGCGACAACGCCATCTTCACCGAGCCGACCGGCGTGCCGGCCTGGCGGACGCTGCCCAGCTGGTATCTGGTCGCCACCGAGGACCGCACCCTGCGACCGGAGATCCAGCGGGACATGGCAGCCCGGATGGGCGCGACGGTGGCCGAGTTGCCCGGGAGCCACTTCACGCCCCGGGCCCGGCCGGCGGAGGTCGCCGCGTTCGTCGAACGAGCCGCGAGCCGCGTGGCGGCGGCATGACCGAGCCCTTCCTCTCCATCCGTGGCCTGCGGGTCGAATTCGACGTCCCGGCCGGGCGGCTGCCGGCCGTCGGCGGCGTCGACCTCGACCTGGGCCGTGGCGAGGTGCTCGCCCTGGTCGGCGAGTCGGGGTCGGGCAAGTCCGCGCTCGCGATGAGCCTGGTCGGGCTGAACCGGGGGCCGCGCACGCACATCAGCGGCGTGGTCGAGTTCGGCGGGGTCGACCTGGTCGGCGCGTCCGAGGACCGGCTGCGCCAGGTACGGGGCCGGGACGTCGCCGTGGTGTTCCAGGACGCGCTCGCCGCGCTCAACCCGACCCAGCGGATCGGCGCCCAGGTCGCCGAGATGATCCGCACGCACCAACGGGTGTCCCGGAGGCAGGCCTGGCAGCGGGCGGTGACGTTGCTGCGCGACGTCGGCATCGCCAACCCGGAGCAGGGGGCCCGCTCGTATCCGCACCAGCTCTCCGGCGGCATGCGGCAGCGGGTGATGATCGCGATCGGGCTAGCCAACGATCCCGCCGTGCTCATCGCCGACGAACCCACCACCGCCCTGGACGTGACGATCCAGGCCCAGGTGCTGCGGCTGCTCAAGCGGCTCCAGGCCGAACACGGCACCACCATCGTGCTGATCACTCACGACATCGGGGTGGTCGCGGAGGTCGCCGACCGGATCGCGGTCATGTACGCCGGACGGATCGTCGAGCAGGGCACCCGCGACCAGGTGCTCTTCGCGCCTCAGCACCCGTACACCAACGCCCTGCTCAACTCCGTGCCCCGGGTGGACGGGCCAGCCCTGGACCGGCTGCCCGCCATCGCCGGTAGCCCGCTCACCGGCGTCGACCGGCCGCCCGGATGCGCGTTCGCGCCGCGGTGCACGTCCGTCCAGGACGCCTGCGCCTCGACCCCGCCGCTCCTGGCGCAAAGGCAGGGCGCATGCGGGCACCTGGACGCCTGCCTGCTCGGTGCCGAGCGCAAGGAGGTGCTGGCCGGATGAGTTCGGAACCGTTGCTGCGGGTCGAGGGCCTGCGGGTGGAGTTCGCCGGATCCGGCGTGCGTCGGATCCGGGCGGTCCGGGACGTCGATCTCGACGTGTACGAGGGCGAGACGCTCGGCCTGGTCGGCGAGTCCGGCTGCGGCAAGTCCACCCTAGGCAAGGCCATGCTGCGGGTCATCGAGCCGAGCGCCGGCAGCATCCGGTACGGCGGCGTGGATCTCACCCGGCTGCGCGGTGGGGCGCTGCGGCGTACCCGGGCCGACCTTCAGATGATCTTCCAGGATCCGTTCGGTTCGCTGAACCCGCGCCGCAGGGTGGCCGACATCGTCGCCGAGCCCATGATCCGCGCCCGGGGCGTCAAGCGGGCCGCCGCGCGGGCCGCCGCCGACGAGCTGCTGGACATGGTCGGGCTGGGCCGGGAGGCGGGGGAGCGGCGGCCACACGAGTTCTCCGGCGGCCAGCGCCAGCGCATCGGCATCGCCCGGGCGCTCGCGCCGACGCCGCGCTTCGTGGTCGCCGACGAAGCGGTCTCCGCGCTCGACGTGTCGATCCAGGCGCAGATCATCAACCTGCTCGCCGACCTGATCCGCGACCGCGGACTGACCATGCTGTTCGTCTCGCACGACCTCGGCGTGGTCCGGCACATCGCGGACCGGGTGGCGGTGATGTACCTGGGCCAGATCATCGAAGTCGCGGACCGGGACTCGTTCTTCGCCGCGCCGGCGCACCCCTACAGCGAGGCACTGCTCGCCTCGGTGCCCATGCTGACCCGCGAGCCGGCCCGGCAGCGGATCGTCCTGGAGGGCGAGCTGCCCGACCCGGCCGACCCACCGGCGGGGTGCGCCTATCACACCCGTTGCCGCTACGCCGTGGACCGGTGCCGGGTCGAAGCGCCGGCGCTGCGCCCGCTGGCCGCAGCACGTTCGGTGCGGTGTCACCTGCCGCTGCTCACCCCCAGGAAGGCCGACTCCCTTTGATCATCGACGCGTACAACACGACCCAGGACGTCCGGGGCCGCTCCGACTACCTCACCGGCGTCCGGCCCGGGCAGGCGCCGCCGCCGCACGTGCCGTTCGACCCGCGTCGGATCCTGGACCGGATGGACGCGGCCGCCGTCGACCTGGCGATGGTCTGCTCGCTGGCCCAGCGGATCGAGAACGACTTCATCATCGGGCTGGTCAAGGCGCACCCGGACCGGCTGTTCGGCTTCGGTCAGGTCATGCCGCAGGCCGACGACGCGCTGGACGAGATCGCCCGGATCGCGGAGGCGGGACTGGCTGGTCTCAAGCTGCATCCGAGCCTGCACGGGTACCACGTCGCCGACCATGGACTGCTCGACCCGGTGTTCGAGGCGTGTGCCCGGCACCGCTTGCCGGTGCTCGTCAACGCGCTGGACGACGCGTTCTGCGCCCCACTGGCCATCGAGGAGATCGCCCGCAACCACCCGGACGTGCCGACGATCATCGCGCACATGGGCGCGGTCTGGAACGTCCCCGAGGCGATCATCGTCGCCGAGCGACAGCCGCACGTCTACCTGGAGACCTCGGCGACGCTGATGAGTGACGTGAAGCGCGCGTACGCCCGGCTGGGCCCGGAGAAGCTGCTGATGGGCAGCGAGTGGCCGGGATCCGACTTCGACCTGGAGCGCATGAAGATCGCGAAGGCGATCCCGGACCCGGCGGACCGGGCGCTGGTCGAGGGCGGGAACATGGCGAAGATCCTCGGGCTGGCGACATGATCAGCACAGGGGTGGCCGCCGTCCCCATCCCCGCGGACATGTCCACGGCCGACGCCGAACTGCTCGGCCTCGCCCAGGACCTGCTGCGGCGGGTCTGGGTGGCCGGGCGGCACGAGGTGGCGACCGCGCTGCGCACGGCCGACGGTGGCGTCTTCACCGGTGTGCACCTGGAGGGGTCGTGCCGGCGCAGCTCGATCTGCGCCGAGGGCGTGGCGCTGGGCGCGGCCCGGGCCGGACTGGACCCGGCAGCGCCGCTGCTGGTCGACGCCGTGGTGTCCGTCCAGGTCAAGCCGGCCGACACGTTCCGGATCATCGCGCCGTGCGGGGTCTGCCGCGAACTGATCAGCGACTACAGCCCCGACGCGACGATCTGGCTGACCGGCGCGGTCGGCCCGGTGCGCATGCGCGCGCTGGACCTGCTGCCCGAGAAGACCGTACGGGCATGGTGACGAAGGAGGACGACATGAGCGAGCTCGCGGCCGAACTCGGTGGCCCCGGCCAGCCCGTCCGGTGGGAGAAGCTGACCTGGCCGGAGGCGGGGCAACTGGTCACCGGGCTGGACGCGGTGATCATTCCGGTGGGCGCGGTCGAGCAGCACGGCCCGCACCTGCCGCTGTCGGTCGACGTCCGGATCTGCGAGGCGGTAGCGCTGGCAGTCTCCGCCGCCACCGGAGTACCGGTGTTGCCGACGCTGAGCTACGGGGTGTCCGCGTCGCACGGGGACTTTCCCGGCACCGTCTCCGTACGCCCGGAGACGCTGATCGCGCTGGTGACCGACATCGTCGACTCGCTGCACGAGCGCGGTGTCCGGCAGTTCATCCTGCTCAACGGCCACATCTGGAACAACGGCGCGCTGGACGTGTCGGCGGAGAAGCTGCGGGTGCGTCACCGCGACGCCCGGGTGCGCGCGCTCGGCTACGTGACGATGTATCCGGGGCCGGAGGTGAACGGCCACGTCACCCACGGCCGCGCCCTGATGCACGCCAACTACTTCGAGACGTCGGTGATGCTGCACCTGTGTCCCGAACTGGTCCGGATGGACCGGGCGACCTCGCACGTGGACGTCGACTCGTTCTGGGACTACCGGATGGACCAGGTCAGCGAGACAGGCGTGTGGGGCCGGGACGTGGCGCAGGCCACCGCCGAGCACGGGGCGGCCGAGTTCACCCGGTGCGTCGAGACGACGGCGCGGGCGGTGGCGCGGGCCGTGCGTGAGCCGTGGCCCGACCCGACCCATCGACCGTGACCGACTCGTCGACCTGTCACCCAGAAAGGGCCGCTGATGGAGATCTTCGACATCACCCTGCCGATCCACCCGCAGATGCTGCACTGGGGCCGCAAGCCCGAGGTGGAGATCGTGGAGTCCAGGGCCGATGGCGACGCGTCGAACGTGACACGCTGGCGTCTCGGCGCGCACACCGGCACCCATGTGGACGCTCCCGCGCACTTCGTCGATGGCGCCACCCCGATCGACAAGGTCTCGCTGTACTCGCTGGTCGGCCCAGCGGTGGTGGTGGACATGACCCACGTGAACGGGGACATCACCGTTGACCACCTCGCCGCGGCGGGTATCGCCGGGGAACGTCGGGTGCTGTTCAAGACGTCGAACTCGGCCGGTCCACTCAGAAGGACGGACCGGGCGCCGGACTGGGTGGGGTTGAGTCCCGAGGCGGCGCGGGCTCTCGTCGACGACGGGGTGGAGTTGGTTGGCATCGACTACCTGACCATCGAGAGCCACACCCGCACCGACACCTGGGACGCGCACCACATCCTGCTCGGGGAGGGCGTGCTGATCCTGGAGAACGCCGACCTGGACGCGGTGCCGCCCGGGCCGTACGACCTCGTCTGCCTACCCGCCAAGCTCGTCGACGCGGACGGCTCCTTCGCCCGTGCCATCCTGATCCGCCGGGACGCCGCGCCCGCGCCGGAGTCCGGCGTCGGCCACCAGCACCGGGACGCGGCGTGACACGGGTGGCGCTGGCCGCCCCGCACCCGGCGGCGGTGGCGGCCGGCCGGGCCGTGGTCGCCGCAGGCGGGGGTGCCGTCGACGCCGCGCTGGCCGCTGCGGCGGCGCTGACCGTCGTCTACCCGCACCAGTGTTCGCTCGGCGGTGACCTCGTCGCCGTGGTCCGGCCGGCCGGCGGGGCGCCGCGCGTGGTGCTGTCGATCGGCGCGGCGCCCGCGGCGGTCGACGCCGCCGCGCTGCGCGCCGGTGGGGCCGTTCGGATGCCGGCGACCGGCCCGCTTACCGTCACCACGCCCGGCGTCGTCGCCGGTTGGGCCTCGGTCGCCGGGCTCGGTGCCCGACTCGACTGGGCCGATCTGCTGGCTCCGGCCGTCGCTCTCGCCGGTGACGGCACGCCGGTCAGCGCCGGCCTGGCCCGGGCGATCGGCAACCGGCGGGACGTCGTCGCCGCCGACCCGGGGCTGGCCGGGTTGCTGCTGGACGCGGCGGGCGTGCCGCTGCCCGAGGGCGCACCGCTGGTGCAGCCCGCGCTGGCCGAAACGCTCACCGCGATCGCCGGCAACTGGCGGACCTTCTACAAGGGACACGTAGGGCACCGGCTCGCCGCCGGGCTGCGTCGGCTCGGCGGTTCGCTGTCCGTGGCGGATTTCGCGGCGCACCGCGCCGAGCGGGTCGCGCCGCTGACCGCGTACGCCCATGGCGTCGAGTGGGCCGTCGCGCCCCCGCCGACCCAGGGGGCCACGTTCCTCGCGGTCCTCGGCGCCAACGACCCGCTCACCGCCGCCCGCCGGGCGCAACTGGCCCGGGACGCGCTGCTGGGCGATCCCCGGATCGGGCCGGTCGACCTCGACGGACTGCTGCTGTGGGCCGAGCGGCCGGTGGCCGACGTGGCCGCCGGCCCGCGCCCGACCGGTGACACCGTGGCAGTGACCGCAGTCGGCGCGGACGGTACCGCGGTGTCGCTGATCCAGAGCGTGTTCCAGTCCTTCGGCTCCGGCCTGCTGGAACCGGACACCGGCATCGTGCTGCACAACCGGGGTGCCATGTTCAGCCTCGACCCGGGGCACCCCGGCCGGCTCGCCCCGGGGGGCCGGCCGCCCCACACGCTCTGCCCGACGATCGCCGTCGGCGGCGACACCGTGCTCGCCCTCGGCTGCCAGGGCGGCCGGTCCCAGCCGTGGATCCTGGCCCAGGTCGCCGAGGGCGTCCGCGCCGCCGTCGACCTGCCGGCCGTGGTGGGTGGACCGCGCTGGGTGATCGGCAGCCGCGACGTCGGCCGCGCCGAACCCACGCTGCTGCTGGAGCCCGGCACACCGGGCGCGGACGACCTCGCCGCCCGGGCCCCGGCCCTCGGCCTGTCCGTGGCCACGACGCCGGGGCGGCACGACGACGCGGGGCATGTGCAGGTCGCCCGCCTGCGGGGCACGGCGCTCGACGCGGCCAGCGACCCCCGGGCCGACGGCGTCGCGGCGGTACTGTGACGGCCCTGCTGTCACCGGCGAGATGGACGCTCCGGAACCCCGGGTGCCCCTGGCCCGGGCGATCGGCGTGGTGGACGGACGCGTCGTCGCCGTCACCGCCGCGCAGGCGCTGGCGTTGTTGTCGGCGGCGACGTGGAGTGGTGCTACCCGCGGAAGACGGTGGACGAGCGGAGCTCGTACCAGCGGGCCAACTGCTCGCCGGCCTTGATGACGTGCTCGCGCATCTGGTCGGCGGCGCGCTGGGCGTCGCCGTCGGCCAGCGCCTGCAGGATCCGCTCGTGTTCCTGGAAGTTCTCGTCGCGGTGTCGGCTGTCGTTGAGGATCAACTGGGCGGACACGTTGCGGGGGAAGGTCTCGTTGATGTCGCTGATCGCCTTGCTCAGCCGGCCGTTGCCGGAGATGCTCGCGATCAGCGTGTGGAAGACGTCGTTGCCGCGCTGGTGATCGTGCTGGGTGGGCGCCCCGTCGCCGCGCGCGGCGACGGAGTGGTCGTACATCTCCTGGTTCGCCGCCCGCAGCTGATCGATCTGGTCGCGGGTGATCCGCCGGACGGCGCGCGCGGCGGCCAGCGCTTCCAGTTCGGCCCGCACCTCGTACGCCTCGCGGACGTCCCACGGCGCGGGGACGCTGACCACGGCGCCCTTGTTGGGCAGCACGTCGATCAGGCCGCTGGTCTGTAGTTGGCGCAGCGCCTCGCGGACCGGCGTGCGGGAGACGCCGAAGTTGCTGGCCAGCTCGGCCTGGCGCAACTGCGCTCCAATCGGGATCTCGCCGGTCATGATCCGGTCGCGGATCCGTCCGGCGAGGTCGTCCACGAGGGCGGCGCCGGTCTTGCGGGTGGCCGCCAGTTCCTTGGAATCGGTGGTCAACCGGCCACTCTCCCTCTGCGTCGAAAATGCGTTCCGGGCGACCTGCCGTCGGGGTGCGGCGGGGCGGCAGCGGAACACCTTGTCGGCGACCAGACCTGCCTGTTGGGTCACACCACGATAGCAGGCCGGCTGTTTCGTGGACCCATCTAGGGCCAAGATGGGTGTGTTCACTTCCAAAACGGATCCGAAGCATATAGCATTGGATCCAATGAGAGGGGGCGTGTCTTCAGAACTGCGGTTCGTCGTCCGCGCGCTCCGTAAGCCCACGGTCAGTTGCGCCCCGGCCACCGGGTCCGGCTGCCCGATCCGTGCAACCACTTCCGCGCTGGAACCCGCCGCCAGCTACCTGTCCGTGGCCGGCGACATCGGCGTCACCGCGCTACTTCCCCTGCTGGCCGAGGGGAGGCGGTGGGGCGCTGCCGGCCGACTGCGCTACTTCGGTCGGTCTGCGTCTCCCGCGCCGCCGGTGACCGGCTGGTCCTGCACCTGTGAGTCGACCTCACGCGTCGCTCCCGCCCACGGGCGTGGGCACCCACCTCCCGCTCCGCTGTCGTTCCCTAACCCCGGAGGCAAGCAGTGCTGCGACAGGCAGACAACGAGAGGCTCACCCGGACCGGGCCCGGCACCCCGCTGGGCGGCCTGATGCGGGCCTACTGGCAGCCGGCCGCGCTGGTGTCGGAGCTGCCCACCGACCGTCCGGTCAAGGCGATCCGGCTCTTTGGCGAGGACCTGGTGCTGTTCCGGCGTGCCGACGGCTGGGGCCTGATCAGCCGCTTCTGCGCCCATCGCGGAGTCGACCTCTCCTACGGTCGCCTGGAGGACGGGGGATTGCGCTGCCTCTACCACGGCTGGCTCTACAACGCGCAGGGGCGCTGTGTGGAGCAGCCCGCCGAACCTCCGCACAGCCAGTTCCTGGACAAGATCCGGATCGCCAACTACCCGTGCGTCGAGCGCAACGGCATCGTCTTCGCCTACCTGGGGGCTGGTGATCCGCCGCCCTTCCCGGCGTACGACTGCTTCACCGCTCCGGACGAGTACACCTTCGCCTTCAAGGGCCTCTGGGAGTGCAACTGGCTACAGGGGCTGGAAGGGGGAATCGACCCGAGCCACGTCTCCTTCCTGCACCGGTTCGTCGGCGAGGATCCGCGTGACGTCTACGGCCAGCAGTTCAGCGAGGAGGTCGAGGGCACCGGCACGAAGCTGTCGAAGCTCGTCGGCGACCACTACCGTCCCGACATCGAGGTGGAGAGCGCCGAGCACGGGCTGCGGGTCTTCGCCATCCGCGAGCTGACCGGGGACATCAAGCACGTCCGGGTGACCAACCTGCTGTTCCCCAACGCCTTCGTGGTGCCGTTCGGCAACAACAAGGTCTTCACCCAGTGGCACGTGCCGATCGACGACGAGAACCACTACTGGTACATGATCTTCTACGACTTCGTCGAGCGGACGGACAAGGAGACGCTGCTGCGGCAGCGCCTGGAGGGCGTCTCCCTGCCTGACTACCGGCCGCTGCGCAACCGGGCCAACAACTGGGGGTTCGATCCGACCGAGCAGCGCGACCTCACATACACCGGGATGGGGCTGGACATCAACGTCCACGACCAGTGGGCGGTGGAGAGCATGGGCCGCATCCAGGACCGGACGGTGGAGCGGCTCGGCGCGTCCGACCGCGCCGTCACCGCCAACCGGCGGCTGTTGCTGCGCGCGGTCGACGCCTTCCAGGCCGGCGGCGCGCTGCCCGCGCACCCGCTGGACGACGCGGCGGCGGCCCGGCTGGTCGGCCCGCTGGCCGTCGACATGATCTCGCCCAGCGAGGGTTGGCAGCAGCGGTGGCGGGAGAGGGAGGCCGATCGCCGTAGCCGATCGCCGTGGTCCCGGTCGCGGCCGGAGGTGGCCGGTGCGTAACGTCGACGAGCGGGCCGTCGGCTCCGGCGGCGGTGGGGCCAGCGCCCGGCCGATGCTGGCCAAGGACCGGGGCGGCTTCGTCGACCGGCACGACCTGTGGTCCGAGGCGCAATACGCCGCCGCGGCGCAGATGCGCCGGGTGATCGACGAACTCGGCATCGAGATGGTCCGCTTCGGCTTCGTCGACCAGCACGGGATCATCCGGGGCAAGACCATCGCCCGGTCCGCGGTTGCCGTGGCCATGCGCTCGGGTCTGACCGCCCCCAGTTCGCTGCTGCTCAAGGACACCTCGGGCCAATCGGCCTACCCGGTGTTCGCCGTCGACCCGGGGGTCGGCGTGGCCGGCTTCGCCGGCGCGGGCGACATCGTGCTCGTGCCGGACCCCGGCTCCTTCCGGGTCGTGCCGTGGGCCGATCGGACCGGGTGGATGCTGTGTGACCTTCGTTTCCCGGACGGCTCGCCGGTGCCCTTCTGCACCCGCAGCCTGCTGCGGGACCGGTTGCGCCCGCTGGCCGAGCGCGGCTACCGGATGATCGTCGGTGCCGAGCTGGAGTTCCATGTCTTCCGCGCCGTCGACGCGGGGCTCGCCAGCGACCGGGTTGGTCGGCCCGGCGCACCCGGCGCCGCCGCGGCCGTCGGCCCGACGACGCCCGGTTCCCAGCTGCTGCACGAGGAGGCGCTGGATGGCCTCGACGAGCTGGTCCAGGCGCTGTACACCGGGCTGACCGCGCTCGACCTGCCGCTGCGCTCGGTCGAGCTGGAGTTCGGACCGAGTCAGCTCGAACTGACGATGGCGGCGGCCGACGCGGCAACGACCGCGGACGCGGTGGTCCTGTGCCGCAGCGCCGTCCGGCAGATCGCCCGCCGGCACGGCCTCCACGCGACGTTCATGTCCCGGCCCCAGGGGGTCGAGACGGCCTCCACCGGCTGGCACCTGCACCAGTCGCTGACCGACCTGCGTACCGGTCGGGGCGTGTTCGTGCCCGACACGGACGACGTCGGTCCGCTGTCGGTCGCCGGCCGGGCCTATCTGGAGGGTCTCCTGCGCCATGCCGCCGCGGCGGCGGCGTTCACCACGCCGACCGTCAACGGCTACAAGCGCTACCAGGGCTACTCGCTGGCCCCGGACCGGGTCGCCTGGGGTGTGGACAACAAGGGGGCCATGGTGCGGGCCGTCGGCGGTCCGGGCGATCCGGCCACCCGGCTGGAGAACCGCTCCGGGGAGCCGGCGGCCAACCCCTACCTGTACATCGCCGCCCAGGTGGTCAGCGGCCTCGACGGGATCGCCCGCCGGATGGAGCTGCGGCCACCCACCGCGAGCCCGTACGACGAAGCGGCACCGCTGCTGCCGCGCTCGCTAGGCGAGGCGGTGGCCGCGCTGGAGATCGACGAGGTCTTCCGCGCGGCATTGGGCGACGTCGTTGTCGACTGGTACGTCCACCTGAAGCGAACCGAGTACGAGCGCTACCTGCGGCACGTCTCCGATTGGGAGCAGCGGGAGTACTTCGGGCTGTTCTGACGGGCCGACGGGCAGCCGAACCTGTCGTCGAGGGCCCCGCCGAGTCGGTTGAACTCGTCTTCGAGGCGGCATTGGTGGCCCGCCGCTGATGTGGGGAGAGGAGTTGAGCCGGGACGGCCGTCGAATGAGTTGCGATGTGCTGAAACCACCTGCCCGCCTCGTGCGTCATCAGGATGAGTCGACCGAGGACCGCCAGCCGGCGAGGCTGCTGGCCTCGGCGTCGACGTCGAAGCGGCTGGGAGGAATTGTGTTGGTGCGTAGGTGGCTGACTGGGGCGGGTCTGGTGGCGCTGATCGGTGCCGCCGCGATGGTCTACGCAGTGCCGTCGACGTCGGCAGGTGAAGCCGCGGCGGTCGAGACGGCGCCGGTGGCCGGGGTGCGGTCGTCCGGCGCCACGGCGGCGGATGACCCAACGGCGAAATCGAGCGCGGACCCGGTCCTGTCGGGCAAGCGCCGGATCACGATCGTACGGGTGGGTTCGTTCGAGTCGGGGCTGTCGCTGCTCGACGGCGGGCGGCTGACCGAGGTCGACGACGACCGTGGCCGGCAGGTGTTCGTGCCGACCCCGCTGGGCTCGGGGGAATACCTGATCAAGGCGTACTACGGCGGCGGCACCGGGAAGCCCGTCTGCTGGCAGGCGCACAACCCGGGAAACAGCCAGCCGTTGTTCGTGCGCGGCGCCGCCTGCCGGGCGGACGACCCGGCTCAGCGGTTCGTGGTCGCGGCCGTTCCCGCCGGAGGTCCCCGCGAGTATCTGATCAGCAACCGGTGGGCGTACCTGCGCGACTCCGAGCGTTCCGGCCTGATCCTGGAGGAACTGGGTGACGCCCCGCCGGTCAGCAGCTTCCGGTTCAACGACGTCGGACCGGCCCCGCGCCGCAGGTGACCCCGTCGAGGGCCCGGCCGGCAGTTCCCGGCCGGGCCGTCGGCGTTGCGCTGGAGAACGCAATTCTCAGAATCGACGGAGTCGGGTGGAGACTTTGACCGATGCGTGACGCTGCGGAGTTCGACGCCTTCTACTCCGCGTCCGCCCACCGGGTGGTGGGACATCTGTACGCGATGGTCGGCAACCGGGCCGAGGCCGAGGACGCGGTGGCGGAGGCGTACGCCCGGGCATGGGACCGCTGGGCCGCGGTGCGGGGACTCGACAGCCCGGAGGCGTGGGTACGCCGGGTGGCGTACCGGGTGGCGGTGAGTGCGTGGCGCAAGACCGTCAACCGGATGCGTGCCCACCGCCAGGAGGCGACCGAACAGCGCGTCGACGCCATCTCGGTCGACCATGTCGCGATCGTGGCCGCGCTGCGGCACATCTCCACCGAGCAACGCCGAGCCGTGGTGCTGCACCACCTGGTCGGGCTGAGCGTGGCCGAGATCGCGGCGGAGGTCGGCACCAACGAGAACACCGTCAAGACGCGGTTGGTCCGGGGCCGTCGGGCCCTCGCCGCGCGCCTGACCGAATCGGAGTACCACGGCGTGGACGAAAGGGCGCGGTCATGAGTTCTGACAACCAACTCGGCGACGCCCTGCGGGCGCTGGCGGGGCAGGGCGGGCAGGGGAGAATCCCTTCCGCCGCCGACGTCCGGAGACGCGGCGATGCCCGACGCCGGCGTCGACGGGCGGCCTCGGTCTCGCTTGCTGCCCTCGCTGTCGTCGCGCTCGGCGCGGGTGTCGCGCTGGCCCGCGTCGGCGGCACGCCGCACACCATCCCGGTCGACCCGGCGGGCCCGACCTCCGGCCTGGTGGCGTCACCCGGGCCGACGCGCCCGTCACCCGGCTTGACCGGCGGCACGTCCAATCCGCCCACCGGATCGTCCAGCCCGTCCGCCGGCCCCCCGAGCGGCGATCCGCTGCTGTCCGGGCTGCGTCAGGTCACCGTCGTGCGGGTGGCGGCTTCGGCAGGCGGGCTGTCGCTGCTCGACGACGGCCGGCTGGCGGAGGTCGACGGCGACGAGGGACGCCAGCTGTTCGTGTTCGCGCCCCAGGGGCCCGACACGTACCAGATCCGCACCGCCGAGCCCGGCGCCGACCTGACCGACACCTGCTGGGAGGTCCGGTCGTCGGGCAGCCAGCCGCTGCGGGTCGAGGCGGCCCCCTGCGCGCAAAACGAACCGAGGCAGCAGTTCACCGTCGTCCGCGACGGCGGGTCGGCGTACGCGATCAGCAGCCACTCGGCGTACCTGCAGAACTCGCGGACCCGAGGGCTGATCCTCGAGGAGGCCGGCGACGCGGTCGTGACCGCCCGGTTTCGGCTGGTCGACAACGGACCCGCGCCAAACTGAGCGGCTGAGGTGAGGACGGGTTCCGGCGCTACGACTGCGCGGGCCGTTGCCGTCGCAGGTCGAGCGCGATGTCGACGATCATGTCCTCCTGGCCGCCGACCAACTGCCGGCGACCCACCTCGACGAGGATGCTGCGGGTGTCGAGGCCGTACTCGGCGGCGGCGGTCTCGGCGTGGCGCAGGAAGCTGGAGTAGACGCCGGCGTACCCCAGGGTCAGCGTCTCGCGGTCGACGCGTACCGGGCGGTCCTGCAGGGGACGGACGATGTCGTCGGCCGCGTCCATGAGCGCGAACAGATCGCAGCCGTGCGCCCAGCCGTTGAGGTCGGCGACGGCGACGAACGCCTCGATCGGGCAGTTCCCGGCGCCGGCGCCCTGGCCGGCCAGGGACGCGTCGACCCGGTACACCCCCTCCTCCACGGCGACGACCGAGTTGGCCACGCCGAGACCCAGGTTGTGGTGGGCGTGGATGCCGATCTGGGTCTCCGGTGCGAGCACGTCGCGGTACGCGCGCACGCGTTCCCGGACGCCGTCCATGGTCAACCGGCCACCGGAATCGGTGACGTAGACGCAGTGCGCGCCCGCCGTCTCCATGATCCTCGCCTGCTCGGCGAGCACCTTCGGCGGCGCCATGTGCGACATCATCAGGAAGCCCGAGACGTCCATGCCCAGCTCCCGCGCGGCGGCGATGTGCTGGTTGGCGATGTCGGCCTCCGTGCAGTGGGTGGCGATGCGGATCGAGCGGATGCCGTGGTCCCAGGCCCTCCTCAGCTCGTGCACGGTGCCGATGCCAGGCAGCAGGAGGCCGGTGAGGGTGGCTCGCTTCACCACCTCGGCGGCGGCCCCGATCCACTCCCAGTCGGTGTGTGCCCCGGGGCCGTAGTTGAGGCTGCTGCCGGCCAGCCCGTCGCCGTGCGAGATCTCGATCGCGGCCACGCCGGCGGCGTCCAGCGCCGCGGCGATGGTCCGGACGTGGTCGAGGGTGTAGCGGTGCCGGACGGCGTGCATGCCGTCGCGGAGGGTGACGTCCTGTACGTAGATCCCCGTGCTCATCGGGCCGTCACCGCCGTCGCCAGTCGCTCGCCGACCTGCCGCGCGGCGGAGGTCATGATGTCCAGGTTGCCCGCGTACGTGGGCAGGTAGTGTCCCGCCCCCTCCACCTCCAGGAACACGCTCACCACCCAGCGGTCCCCGGGTGGGGCGTGCGGGACGAGATCGGACTCCGGGCTGGTCGCGGTGATCCGCCGGAACTGGACGTCCTGCTTGAGCCGGTACCCGGGCACGTAGGCCCTGACCTGCTCGACCATGGCCAGCACGGCGGCCGTGACCGCGTCGCGGTCGCAGTCGTCGACGACGCAGAACACCGTGTTGCGCATGACCAGTGGCGGTTCGGCGGGATTCAACACGATGATCGCCTTGCCGCGCCGGACCTTGCCGACCTGCTCGATCGCCCGCGAGGTGGTCTCGGTGAACTCGTCGATGTTCGCCCGGGTGCCGGGCCCGGCCGAGCGCGACGAGATCGACGCGACGATCTCGGCGTAGTGCGTGGTGGCGATCGAGGAGATCGCCGCGACCATCGGGATGGTCGCCTGGCCGCCGCAGGTCACCATGTTGAGGTTTCGTGCGCCGAGGTGCTCGCCGAGGTTGACCGGCGGGACCACGTACGGGCCGAGGGCCGCCGGTGTCAGGTCGACGAGCGTGAGGTCGGCCGCCCGCAGGGCGGCGTCGTTGGCCAGGTGGGCGTGCGCCGACGTCGCGTCGAACACGATCCGGATGTCGCCGAAGTCGGGGTGGTCGACGAGCCCCCGCACCCCGGTCGAGACGACCGGCACGCCGAGCCGAGCCGCCCGCGCCAGCCCGTCGGAGTTCGGGTCGATGCCGACGAAGGCACCCACCTCCATCGCCTCCGACCCACGCAGTATTTTGATCATCAGATCGGTGCCGATGTTCCCGGAGCCGATGATGGCGACCTTCGTCTTGGGCATGTCTCCTACTCCTTGGCCTGGAACGGAACGGCTACCACGCCCAGCCCGGAGGGCTCGGCGGCGACCGTGTCGCCGGGTGCCACCGGGACCATCGGATCAAGGGCACCGCCGAGCACGATCTGACCGACGCCCGCGGCGGTCTCCCGCAGCTCCGCCACCGATTCCAGCGGGCCGTCCAGGTCCGCGCCGGGGACGAGCGCCACCTCCGCATGGGGAGGCGGCCCGGCGCGACCGTTCCGCTGGGCGGGACGGCCACGTCGTCGAGGAGCGAGCCGGAGTCCGGAAGTCACGTCACCAGGTGTAGACGCCGCGCCCGCCGGCTGGCAACCTTGTGTTCCATGCAGCGGGACAACGGTGCAGGAAACGCTGACACCGACCGCTCGACGGCCGTGCCGCCGGGCCGACCGGGCCCCACGCGCGGCAACGTTCTCGACCGGGGCGTGCGGCTGCTGCGCGCGTTCCGCCCGTCCGAGGGGGCCCTGCGCCTGACCGAGCTGTCCCGGCGTACGGGCCTGCCGAAGGCCACCGTGCACCGGCTGGCCGAGCAACTCACCGAGCTGGGGCTGCTGCAACGCGCCCCGGCGGGGTTCCTGCTCGGCATCGGGCTGTTCGAGCTGGGCGAACTCGTGCCGGTCAAGCTGCGACTACGTGAGGCCGCGCTGCCGTTCATGCAGGATCTCTACGAGGCCACCCACGAGACCATCCACCTCGGCGTTCGGGACGGCCTCGACGTGATCTACGCCGACAGGATCCGCGGACACGCGGGCATCGACACGCCGTCGCGGGTGGGCGGGCGCCTGCCCCTGACCTGCACCGGCGTCGGCAAGGTGCTGCTCGCGTACGCAGGCCAGGGCCTCGTCGACGAGGTGCTGGCCCAGCCCCTGCCCCGACTGACCGCGCATTCGGTCACCGACCCCGGGCGGCTCGCCGACGAGCTGGCCCAGATCCGATACTCCGGGGTCGGCTACGACCGGCAGGAGGCAGCGCCACGGCTCTCCTGCGTGGCCTCACCCGTCCTGGTGCACGGCCAGATCGTCGCCGCGCTCTCCATCTCGGTGCCGGCGCACCAGTTGCAGCCGGCGCGACTCGCCCCGGCGGTACGCACCGCCAGTCTCGCCCTTTCCCGCGTCCTGTCCCGGGCACCCGACAACCACTGAGGTGGGCACAGCGTGGTCGTTGTCCTGGCTCATCGGCACGGGGCCCGCCCCGTTCGGTGACCGGGGCCTGGTCGACGAGCGGGGGCCGCGACTGCCGGGTTTCGGCAGGACACGCTGCCCGAACTCGGCCGGTTGCCGCCCTGGATGGCGGGCCGGCGTGAGCGTCACGATGTGGGGCATGACAACCGACATCGCCCTGCTCACCGAGGACTTGACGAAGTTCTACGGCCGACGCCGCGGCATCGAGGGTCTCACCGTCGAGGTCCGCGCCGGGGAGGTGATGGGCTTCCTCGGCCCCAACGGCGCCGGGAAGACGACCACCATCCGGCTGCTGCTGGACTTCCTACGGCCGACCTGTGGCCGCGCGACCGTGCTCGGGCTCGACCCGCGTCGGGACAAGGCCGCCCTGCACCGGCAGATCGGCTACCTCCCCGGCGAACTGGCGTTTCCCGGTCGGGAGAAGGCCGAGGACCTGCTGCGCTTCTTCGCCGATGCCCGGGGTGGGGTGGCGTGGTCGCGGGTGACCGACCTGGCCGAGCGGCTCGACCTGGACCTGTCCCGCCCGGTACGCACCATGAGCAAGGGCAACAAGCAGAAGGTCGGTCTGGTGCAGGCGTTCATGCACCAACCGGCCCTGCTGATCCTGGACGAACCGACCAGCGGCCTGGACCCGCTCATGCAGCAGGAGTTCCTGGCCATGGTCCGCGAGGCTCGGGACGCCGGCCAGACCGTGTTCATGTCCAGCCACGTCCTGGCCGAGGTGCAGCACGCCGCCGACCGGGTCGCCATCGTTCGCGACGGCAGGCTGGCCGCGGTCGAGCGGGTGGAGTCCCTCGGCAAGCGGGCCGTCCGGTCGGTGGAGATCCACTTCGGTGATCCCGTGGATCCGGCGGAGTTCACCGTCCTGCCCGGGGTCGGTGACGTGGTGGTGTCCGGGCCGGTGCTCAGGTGCACGGTGGATGGTCGCCTCGACCCCCTGATCAAGGCCGCGGCGCGGCACGACGTCGTGGACATGCTGTCGGCCGAGCCCGACCTGGAAGAGACGTTCCTGTCGTTCTACTACCACTCCGAAGGAGCCGGCGATGTTTCCCGCACTGGTGCGTAAGACCTGGCTCGACGACCGCCGTGCGCTGATCGGTTGGGCCACCGGCGTGGCCCTCTTCACCGTCGTCTACACCTCCTTCTACAGCCAGTTCCAGGGCGCCGCGGAGCTGAAGCAGGCCGCCCTGCCTCAGGGAATGCTGGACTTCCTCGGCATCGCCGACATGCTCTCGCCAGCCGGCTACCTACAGGCGACGATCTTCAGCCTGACCGGGCCGCTGCTGGTCCTCATGTGCGCGATCACGCTGACCGCACGCACGATCGCCCGGCCGGAGGAGGACGGGAGCATGGAGCTGCTGCTGGCCAACCCGTTGTCGCGGGTGGCCTTCGCCGCCCAGCGCCTCGCGGCCACCGGCAGCGCCATCACGGTCGTCGCGGCCATTCCGCTGATTCTCCTGATGATCGTTGTCCCCCGCGTGGGCATGGCCATTTCGCTGTCCCATGTCGCGGCAGCCGGAGTCGGCCTGATCGCCCTGGTCTGGTGCTTCACCGGTATCACCTTCCTCGTTGGCGCGGCCTCCGGAGCGCGTGGCACCGTCATGGCGGTCACCGGTGTGCTCGCCGTGACCACCTACCTGGCCAACGCCATCGGCGGCATGTCCGACGGTTGGCAGTGGCTGCGCTGGCTCTCGCCGTTTCACTACTTCATCGGCACCGACCCGCTGCGCACCGGCTGGCATCCGGCCCAACTGCTCACCCTCGTGGCTGTCGGCGCCGTGACGGCAGCCGTCGGGGTGTTCCTGTTCGACCGCCGCGATGTCGGTGTCTGAAGCAGCCGGTGGTGGCCGTCGACCCCCGTGGCACGGCCGCCACCACGCCCCGCAGGAACAGCCCGAATCCGATCGCGCCTGGCTGACCCAAGGCTGCGAAGAACTCCTGCGTGCCCCGGCCGGCGACCAGCGAGGCGAGGCTGCCGCCCGGCTGGGCGCCCGCGCCGCCGACGAGGACCTGTATCCACACGACCTCGTCAACGGCGTGTTCGGAGCCGCTGGCCGTTGCTGGAGCACGTCGCCCCCCGAACCCGTCGACACCCCGACCGCCGTCCACGCCCGCGCGGCGGCACTCCTGGACGCCGCGCATTCGGCGTTGGTGGCAGCCCTCGACGGGTACCTCCAGCGAGCCCGTGCCGATCTGGTTCGACACCGCACCGAACGGGCCGCATTCGTCAACGACCTGCTCACCGGCCGGGCGGAACCCGGCAGGCTGGCCGAACGCGCCCACCGCTACGGCATCCGCCTGTCGGCCACCCACACCGTCCTGGTCGCCCGGGCGCCCCGCCTCACCGCCGACATCGTCCACCGCGTCGACGTGGCGCTCGCTGCCCGGTTCGGCGAGGGAAACACCCTCACCACCCTGCGCGACGGTGACCTGGTGTGCATCAGCGCCGGGGGCCTACGGGGCATCGGGGCGGAACTGGCGCACCTGCTCCTCACCGAGCTCGGCCCCGACGGCTGGCAGGTGGCCGTCGGTCGCCCCCACCCCGGCGTGCACGGCCTCGTCGCCTCGCTCGACGAGGCCCGCAACGCCCTTGACCACGCTGGCAAGCTCGGCTTCACCGCACCCGTGCTCAACGCCGCCGACCTGCTGGTCTTTCCCGTCCTACTGCGCGACCGCGACGCCATCACCGACCTGGTCACCACCGTCCTCGGCCCGCTCACCGGCGCCCGCGGGGGAGCCCAGCCCTTTTTGGACACCCTCACCGTGCTCTTCGACAACCAGGGCAACCACACCGCCACCGCGCGGCAGATGCATCTCTCCGTACGCGCGGTCACCTACCGCCTCGACCGCATCCACCACCTGACCGGCTACCATCCCAACGAACCCACCCAACGTTTCACGCTCCACGCCGCTGTGCTCGGCGCCCGGCTGCTCGGCTGGCCCGAGGGGGCAGCAGGGTAGGCCCGGCGCAAGGGCGCTGTCCGAGGCATCATGGAGCCATGACGGCATTGACAGACATCGTTGCGATGGGGCTGCTGGCGGCCAGCGCCGCGATCGGGCACAGCACCGCGTAGTAGGCGGGTTTCGGGTTGCCTGCCGCGTCGAACAGCACCGGGGTGTCGCCGCTGCGCCAGGAGTCGATGTCCCGGACGCCCCAGACCGTGAGCCCCGAGCACCGCAAGGTCGCGAGGCAGGCAACCACCACCCTGCGGTAGATCTCGGCCTGCGGGTAGCCGGAGCCGGCCACGTCCAGCTCGCTGACCTGTACCTCCACGCCGAGCGCCGCGAACTCGGCGAGCGTGCGCTGGTAGTTGGCCGGCATCGGGTAGGTGGGGGTGAAGTGGCTCTGGAAACCGACGCAGTCGATCGGCACGCCGCGGACCTTGAAGTCCCGGACCATCGCGTACACGGCCTGGGTCTTGGGTTTGTCGAAGTCGTCGATGGTGAAGTCGCTGTAGCAGAGGGTGGCGGTGGGGTCAGCGGCCCGCGCGGTCCGGAAGGCCGTCTCGATGAAGTCGCGGCCCAGGTACGTCTCGAAGTGCGAGCGACGCACCGCGCCGGTTTCGGTGAACGCCTCGGTGACCACCCCCCACGAGCGGATCTGCCCCCGGTAGTGGGTCAGCACGCTGGTGATGTGGTGGTTCATCGCCGCGCGTACGCTCGTCGCGCTCCGCAGGTTGGAAAACCAGGCGGAGTGGACGCTCGACGGCGCGATCAGGCTGCGTCCGCGCACCGTCATGTCGTTGGCCCTGGCGTGCGCGACGATCTGGTCGGCGCGGGTGAAGACGAACTGTCCCTGGAGCGGTTCGACCGAGTCCCACTCCAGTTCGGTTTCCGGTGTGACGGAGTTGAACTCCCGGTCGAGGATGCCGGTGTACGCGGGATCGCCGAGCTTGTTTCCCAGCGTGGCGGCGCCGATGTGTCGGCCCCGGGCCGCGAAGCTGTCGCGGAGGGTGTCCGCCGCGTGCGCCGCGGTGTGGTCGGCTCGGGCGGTGTGGTCGGCTCGGGCCGCGCTGACCGGACCGATCGCTGGGCCGAGGGCCAGGGCCAGGGCGAGGGCGAGGACGAGCGCGAGGGCTCGGGTGGGCTGGTGGGCGTGGTGCCGCATGAGAGCCTCCTGACGGAACAGGGGGCCTGATTGTATCGAGAGGCATCGATCTACAGTCGTCCGCCAGGCGTCACTCGGGGTCGCCCTGGGCGTGCACGGCCGACATCATGCGCGTCCTGCGCGCGGCAACCCGATCTCCCGGCGTCGGCGGCGTGACTGCCGGGCCTGTTGCGGCGAGCCCACCCGCCGGTAGCGTCGTGCCCGTGGATCTGCCCGACACCGCGGCCCGGCTCGGGGTGCCCGTCGAGGACGTCGAGCGCGTACACCGGCTCGCCGGCGATCGGCCGTCGGCTCCGCTGCCCGCCAGGGCCGACGCGCCCGCGCTCCTCGACCGGCTCGCGGTGCGGCCCGACGACGCCGCCGAGATCATGGCGGGCTGGCCCGACCCCGGCACCCCGCTGTGGACTCCGGAGCTGCGCTGGCTGCTCGATCGCTCGATCGCCCTGGTCCGCGCCGATCTCGGCGGTTACGGCTGGTTGTCACCCGGGCCGGCGCTGCCGCGCGAACGGGGCCCCGCCTGGCGGCATCTCTACGTGTACGCGTACCTGGCCCTGGTCGGCGTCGTCACGGGGTACCACCGCGAGCATGGCATCGCCGAAGCCGTGTCGTGGGTGACCCTCGCGGACCTCGGCCGCAACCTCGCGATCGACCGACGGATGCATCGCGAGGGGTGGCCGGTCATGCAGAGCTGGCTGACGCTGCACGCGCGCGGCGGCATCTACGAGCTGGGCCGGTTACAGCACCACCGCGGCGGCAGCGCCATCGACCTGCACATCCCCGACTCGGGGCCGATGACCCCGGAGGCGGTCGCGGCGTCGCTAGACGAGGCCCGCGCGTTCTTCCCGCGCCACTTTCCCGACGAGCGCTACGAGGCGTTCGCCTGCGGCTCGTGGCTGCTCGACCCGCAGCTACAGGAGTACCTGCCCGAGGATTCCAACATCGTCCGGTTCCAGCGGAGGTTCGCGTTGGAGCCCTACGAGGAGCCGGAAGGGCTGGACGCCGACGTCGAGGTGCTGCGGTTCGTGTTCCGCACCCTGACCACGCCGCTCGACCAGCTACCACGCCGTACCGTGTTGCAGCGCGCGATCATCGATCATCTTATGGCTGGTCGCCACTGGCACTGGCGCCGCGGTCGCTTCCCCATCTGAGGGATACGGGTTTGCGGTGCCCGGCGCGATGCGCCGCCGCGGGCTCGGGGGCGTGGAGGTCGGCGGCACCGTGCGCTCCTGGCGGGTGAGCACGCCAGTCAGGCGGGTGCGGGGCTGCCGCCCGGATCTCGATTTCTTGCGCCCGCATTGCCGAGGGACGGAAGAGGAATAGGTCGTTGGTGAAACCGCCGACCGGCCGCAGGCGTGTCGGAAGCGTTCGACTACGTAAGGAGGCCATATGTCCAAGGTGAAGTGGGCCACCGGCGCGGTGGTGCTGGCCGGCGCCCTCGCCGCGACCGCCCTGACCGCGCCCGCTACCGCCGCCGCAGCCGGCGGCGTCCTCTCCGGCACGCGCGAGGTCACCATCGTTCGTGTGCAGGCGTTCGAGTCCGTGGTGTCCCTGGACGCAGGCTGGCTGACCGAGGTCGACGACGACAGCGGCCGTCAGCTCTTCGTCCCGACCCCGCTCGGCGGTCACAAGTACCTGGTCAAGTCCTACGGCAAGCGCAACGGTCACCCCGCCAACGACGAGCCGGCCTGCTGGCAGGTCTACCACGAGGCCGCCCAACCGCTGAGCGTCCAGGGCGCGGTCTGCGACGCCGCCAACCCGGATCAGCAGTTCACCATCACCTCCCAGGGCAACCGGACGTACGCGATCAGCAACCACTCGGCGTACCTCCAGTACTCGCCCACCCGGGGCCTGATCCTGGAGGAGTTGGGCGACGCGCCGTTGCTGAGCACGTTCCGTCTCATCGACAACGGCCCCGCCCGCACCCCGGCCGGCGGCTGAGCCGGGGCTCGCTGCTCAGGCGACGCGGAGACGGGCTTGCGGTTCCAGCCCGGTGAGGGCGTCGACGGGGGGCTCCCGGTGCCGCGGACGGCACCGGGAGCCTTCCTACATCGCGGCAGCGCCTCGGTGGGAGCGAGGCGGGAGGCGCGAATCGCCGGATAGAGCCGATCCCGGCCCGCCGTTCCAACACGGGGACGACCATGGTGTTGGCCACCCCGACGCCGCCCACCAGCAGGGCCACCGCGCCGAGGCCGAGCAACAGCCCAGTGAACGTCTCGTCGGTCGCCTCGGCGGCGGCCAGCGCGTCCGAGGGGCGGGAGACGTCGACCTCGTTGGGCGCCTCCGGGTTGGCGGTCGCGCCGAGCACCGCCCGGACCAGCCTGACGCCGGGTCGCCGGGTCGCCGGCTGGGTCAGGGCGACCGGGTCAGACTCTCCGGCAGCGGCTTGGTGTGCAGGATGACCAGTTCCGCGACGGCCCGGGTCAGGGCGACGTAGAGACGGCTCATGCCGCGGGGCTCGGCGGCGACGATGTCGGCGGGCTCCACCAGCACCACGCGGTCGTACTCCAGTCCTTTGACCTGGCTGACCGGAATCGCGGCCAGGGAGGCGGCCAGGTGGTCGGGCGCGATGACCGTGCCCGTCTCCTGCGCGATTGCCTCGCGCAGGTCGTCGACCCGACGGATGTCCAACCTGCCGCCGGGCCGGAAGGAGCGGGTGGGCGCTATCCCGGGCGCCAGGGCGCGGGCGGCGAAGTCGGCGATGACCTGCGGCACCCGGTAGCCGGTGGGCAGGTCGAGCGCCCTGGCCTCCCGCTTGCCCAGCCGCCGCATCAGCTCTGGCCAGGAGTCGGCGGCCAGCGGGTGGGTCGCCTGGCCGAGGTCGCCCACGATGGTCATCGAGGCATGGGCGGCGCGGCGGGCGATCATCCGGCACTCCATCGGCGACAGGTCCTGCGCCTCGTCGAGGATGACGTGCAGGTACGCGTCGTCGACGGGCTCCTCGGTCTCGGCCACCGGCAACGGCTCGGCCAGCACCGGCACGTAACCCTCCTCGCCGTACGGGTCGAAGCCGTCGATCCAGCTCACCACCTGGTGCCCCTCGCGCAGGATGATCGCGGCCGCCCAGCGTTGGGCGGCCCAGTAGCCGTTGTGGTCGATGGACTGGCCGGACAGCGCGATCGGCGTGGGCAGGCCGGGCGCGAAGAGCTGCCAACCGTCGTTGAGGCTCCAGCTCAGCACGAAGGCCTCCGCCAACCGGGCCCCGCTGCGCAGCTCACGTGGCTGCCACTCGGGTGCGGCCCCGGCCGGCTTCGTTGGCCTGCCCAGGATCTCGGCCAGCTCGTCGAGCAGCGGGACGTCGTCCACCGACCACTCGCCGTGCTGTGCGGGAAGGACGTCCTGCGGGGTCAGCGGCGGCCACCACGCGTTCAGGAAGGCGTCCGGCACCTCCCTGCCGCCCAGCAGCTCCGAGAGCACCCTCGCCGCCTCCGGCCGGGCGTCGTTGACCTTGCTGCCTCTGGCCTCGCATCTTTTTCGGATCTCGATGCGGGCCTTCGCCAGGTCGTCGGCGGTGAGAGTGCGCAGGTGGTCCGGCGCGTTCGGCGGGGTGTCCCAGGCCAGGTCGGCCAGCGCCCGCACCATCCTGAGGTCGCCCTTGGACCTGGCCACTTCGGCGGAATCCCGCCGGGTCGCGACGACGCCGTCGAAGAGCTCACCGATCGCGCGCAGGTGAACGCTGTCCTCGCCGAGGCCGGGCAGCACCCTGCCGATGTACTCCGTGAACACCGTCGACGGGCCGACCACCAGCACCCGTCCGTCGGTGAACCTTCCTCGGTCGGTGTAGAGCAGGTAGGCGGCACGATGCAGGGCCACCTGCGTCTTGCCGGTGCCCGGACCGCCGGTGATCAGGGTGACGCCGTGTGCGGGTGCGCGGATCGCCTCGTCCTGCTCGCGCTGGATCGTCGAGACGATGTCGCGCATGTGTTCGCCACGCGCCCGGGTCAGCGACGTGAGCAGGGCCCCTTCGCCGACCACGCCCTCGATGTCCTTCGCGGAGAGGACCTCGTCGTCGAGGCCGACCACCCGGGGGCCCTGGCAGGTGACGACGCGGCGGCGTTGCACGCCGAGCGGCTCACCGGGGGTGGCGCGGTAGAACGGGGCGGCGGCGGGCGCACGCCAGTCCACCACCAGCGGCTCCCGGTCCTCGTCGCGTACGCCCAGCCGGCCGATGCGGTAGGTGTAGCCGTCGTCGAAGTCCAGCCGACCGAAGACGATGCCCTCTTCCTGGCCGTCCAGGTCCGCGACCCTCGCGGCGGCGTGCAGGACCATGGCATCCCGCTCGACCAGGCCGGTGGCCGGTCCGGAGCCGGCGCGGCCGTGCCCCTCCTCGCTCAGCTCCCTCGCCTGCTCGCGCATGATCTCAAGGCGCGCGTACACCTTGTCGACGACCTGCTGCTCGATGGCGAACTGGTGTGCTGCTTCGGACATGCTGCCCCGTCTTCCTGTGCGTCTTCTGCGCGGTGCCGGTCCGCGCCGCGGCGCAGGTCGTCCCGGCGGGCCTGCCCGAGGTCCGCTCGCCTGAGAGGTTCAGGGCAGGAGCGGGCGCGGCGGCCGTGGTCTACGCGCTCGGCGGCGCGCGGCCGGCTCGGACTGGTTGAGAATATGCGCCGGCCGGGGCCGCAAGATCGGCATCAGGGACGATTCGGACCGCTTGACCCGCCGATATGATGGAAACGGCGCAGGGGCTTTCCCCCCGGTTCGTGCGTACGGTGGCGGGTGCGCGGCGGGCGCGGTGCTCCGGGGACGTACGCGGGGCGTGAAGGTCCCCGGAGCTCGCCGCCGTCAGGTGACCGTGCAGGACGCGCCGTTGAGGGTGAACGAGTTCGGCTTGGCGCTGTTACCGGTGTGTGTGGCCTGGAAGCCGATGTTGATCGACCCGTTGGCCGGGATGCCGGCGTTGTAGGCGACGTTCCTGGCCGTCACCTGGCCCGAGGCGGGGGAGTAGGAGGCGTTCCAGCCCGAGGTGATCGTCTGCCCGCCGGGCAGCGCGAAGGCCAGGGACCAGCCGTTCACGGCAGCGGTGCCGGTGTTGGTGATGGTGATGTTCTCGGTCAGCCCGGTGTTCCAGGCGTTGATGGTGACGGTCACGGCGCAGGCGCCGGAGCCCGGCGGCGTGGTTGGGGTGGGCGGCGTGGTTGGGG
>NZ_SMKJ01000299.1:0-8140 GCF_004348615.1 Micromonospora sp. KC207 | reverse complement strand
GCCCGGCAGCCGCCCCAACAACCCGGAGGACCCAGGAGACCACGCCCCGCCGCCGCGACAGACGGCCCACCACCATGCCCGGAACCGAACAACATCGATCAACAGCGATCAACGACGCCGGGCTAAAGACGCCGCCGTCAGGCGCGAATCATCGAGGCTAGGACCTCCCGCAACGCCGTACGGTACGGCTCGAACGGCCACCGATGCTCCCCAGGTTCGAGCCTGCCGATGTAGCGGGCGTCCACGGCGCTGCGGCATGCCGTATGTGCGTGGGCGTGTGTGTTGACTGCGTCGGCCTGCTCCTGCCGGGACAACAGCCGCCCCGACGGCGACGGCGACGGCAGCGCAAGCCGCGCCGCGCGAAGTAGGTTGTTAGGCCCCGGTTGATAGGCCACGAAGTTCTCTCCCGGTTCAATCCGCCGGCTGCCCCATGGGCATCCTGCAAAGCAAAAGAAAGACGCTGGCAGGCACAGGGCAACGGAAGCGGCGCCGCGCGACAGCCATGAATCGACCTGTCAGCCGGGCCGCTCCTGTTCCGGCCTGCTCAGCCGGCGGTTCTGGACGCCACCGTCAACCGAAACCACCGCCAGCGCTGGGGCACCTTCGTCGCGGTACACATTCGACCAGCACACGGCCGGAAGTGCCCGCCTTAGCGGAAGGAGAGGCTTCATGCGCGGGCCGGTCGGCACGCCGGATGGTCACAGCACAACAGAGCCCGCGAGCGAGCCCGTTCCAGGGCACGTCGTGATCGACGGAGATTTAGAGGTCCTAACAAAGTCGTGCGACATGTCGGTACGTGATGATGCAGGTGGCGAGGCTGAGGAAGGCTTCGTGGATGTCGTCGCGGCGTTCCCAGCGGATGCGTAGTCGTCGCATGCCGTGGTACCAGGCGATCGTCCGCTCGACCACCCACCGGAACACTCCGAGTCCGGATCCGTGGGGCTGGCCACGGCGGGCGATGCGCGGGCGGATGCCCTTGCCGCGTACTGCCTTGCGGTACTTGTCGTGGTCGTAGGCGCGGTCGGCGAACAACTGGTCGGGGCGCTGGCGTGGGCGTCCGCGCCACCCGCGTACCGGCGGAATCTTGTCGATCAGCGGGAGCAGTTGAGTGACGTCGTGGCGGTTGCCGCCGGTCAGCGACACGGCCAGGGGGATACCGGCGCCCTCGGTCAGGACGTGGTGCTTCGAGCCCGGGCGGGCGCGGTCGACCGGGCTCGGGCCGCTTTTGGGCCACGTCTGGCGGCCCGCACGTGCGAGGAGTCGATCACGGTGCGGGACCAGTCGAGCTTGCCGGCTGCCTGGAGTTCGGCCAGCAGCAGCTCGTGCAGCCGCTGCCAGACCCCGGCCCGGTTCCATTCCTCCAGGCGTCGCCAGCAGGTCATTCCCGACCCGAACCCCAGCTGCTGCGGCAGGAACTCCCACTGGATGCCGGTGTGCAGCACGAACAGGATTCCGCACAGCACTTGTCGGTCAGGGATCCGCTTGCGTCCCGGGTGCCGCGGGTTGCGCTCAGGTTTGGGCAGCAGCGGCTCGATGCGCTGCCACAGCCCGTCCGGCACGATCCACGGCGGCTGCTCGCCACGCCTCACGGCCCGACATCGTAGATCACCCTCTACAACGGACGGAAGACCCAAAGACCATTTTGTTAGGACCTCTAAGAGCTGACACTGATCCGACAAAGGCTGTTCCCCTGGATCCAAATAGTCCAACCGTTGGCGGCTTGTCTACCACTTCACCAATGACTGGCCCATGACGGTCCACGGCTGTCCGACCGGTCCACGGCGGGCGAGCACCCGCCGAGCACCCGGATCCGCCCGACACGCATAGCGATGTCGGATGACTCTGCAGCTTCGGCATCCTGACGGCTGCCGCGCGTTACACAACCTACGACCTTCGTGCGGGTCTGTGGATCTAACGGCTCTGTCTCTCCGGGAAGCGGTCGCTGAAGGTGATGGCAAAGGCGTTTAAACGCCGGATCGTCGCCGACATCTGGGGTGTCGACCTCACGGTGGTCGAGCGGGAGTTCACCCTCGTCGGTGTGAACCCCACGCTGGACGAGTTCACCGAGCTCGCCTCGACCATGCGCAAGACCGCCGAGGAGGCAGCGGTGGCCGCCGGCGCGGCGCTCGCCGACCGCATCGCCGCCTGAGCCGCCTCGCCGGGCCGGGCCACCTCGCCCAAGCCGTGACACGCGGCCACCGCACGATTCTCGGTTGTCAGCACAGACCATCGATGATCATGCGGTGGCCGTTCTCATGCCGCGCCACGCCCAACGCCGAGGCCAGGTGACGTAGGGGGCGTCAACGCGTGCCGGCGGCCACCGGCCGGAACTGTTGGTGGAGCGCGGCCACCAGCGTGTCGAACGCCTTCTGCAAGCTCTGCGGGTCGTGCTGCGCGGCCACGTCCCGGGCGTGCTGGAGGATGTCGAGGCGGAGCGCGGGCAGCACCGGCTCCGCCGACGGTTCCGTACCCTCCTCGGGCCACCGCAGCACGGTGAGCGGCAGCCGAAGCGGCCCCTCCACACCGCGGCGGCCGCGATCGTCGAGGATGCGGGCACACTCCTCCTCCACCACCCGCACCGCCTCGCCTTCCGCCGAGGTGATCGCGGACTTCAGGTTGTTCCACGCCTTCCTGTGCGCCACCAACTCGCTCCGGCCGGCATCGGTCAACTCCTTGGCCTGCTCCTCCAGATCGGTGATGTCCTTGGCCACCTCCTTCGCCCGGTCCGCGTACGGGTTGTGGGACAGGACCTTGACGGCGATGGCGGAGACGCTCAGCAGCACCAGCAGGCCCACGAAGACCGGCTGGAAACTGACCAGGGCGGCGAAGGACTTCGCCTGCGTGGACCGCACGTAGGCGCCTGCGGCGAGCACGCCGACGGCCAGGACGGCGAGGATCACCGGCCCGGCCAGCCGAGGCCACGGCAGGTCGTGCTCCTGCCGAGTCTGTTCCTCGGGTCGCCAGTGCCACAGCGCCCGGCGCAGCAGCAGCCACGGGTTGAGCGGCCCGCGACGGCGGGAACGGGTCACCCGGACCCGGTGTCGGAACAGGTGCTCCGCCAGACTCTGCCCGGCGGCCAGCAGACAGAGGGCCATACCGATGCCGGGCAGGTAGGCGATGTAGTAGACGATCTCGGACGGGCCGGCCCCGAAGATCCGCTGCACCACGTTCGCCACGAACGCCACGTCGAAGACCGCCGCGAGTGCCAGCACCACCCAGACCGCCCACTTCGGAAGGACCCGGCGGCGCAGGTTCTCCGCCCCGTCGTTCGCGTGCGACTGGGTAACCGTCTGCTCCGCGCGACGTGCCTCCACGACCCGCTCCCGAGACACGAAACGGTCGATCGCGTCGATCGCCGCCTGCGCCGCGTGGTACCGCTCCACCACCTGATCGCCGGCGCTGTCCAGCGCGGCCTGGGATGCCAGGAGGGCCACGTTGCCACTGCCGAACGCACGCAACAGGGCAGCCGCCTCCAGGTCCTCCGGTCGCTGCTCCCCTGCCCGTACGACCGGGTTGCCGAGCAGGACGGTCGAGGCCGGACAGGGCGTCGGCGCCTGCCAACGCCGACCGTTGCTCGCTGCCTCATCCATCACCATGTCTCTCCTCACGATCGAGAAGCCAGGATGTCGACCCGACGGGCGCACTGGGTCTCATCGTCGGCCGTCGCGGTGACCGGAAAGCTGGTCCCGTCGACGCACGTGTTGATCTCGCCTCTTCCCTCGGCCACGACGTTCGGCACGCCCTCCCCCCGGAGGAACTGGGCGACCGCCTCCGCGCGGTTCCTGGAGAGGTCGCGGTTGTCGGTGTCATCGCCGCGCGGGTCGGCAAAGCCGATCACCTGCACCCGCGTCGTCGCGCCGGTCCGCAACGTCACCGCGAGCTCGGTGAGCAGCGGCGTGGCGGCCGACCGGAGCACGACCTCGCCCGTGTCGAAGAGCGCGGCCGCCGGAAGGCTGTACCGCTGCGCTGCGGTGCCGTACCGCACCACCGGATCCCCGACCCCGGCCACGGGCCCGGGCTGCGGGCCGGGATCCTCCGGGTTACCGCCGAACGAGGCGGCCCGGACGTCGCAGTCACCCCCCTGGAACTCGCAGAACTCCTTCCACAGCCGGGTCAGCCACTGCACCTGGGCCGGCGTCGGCAACGGCTGACCAGCGGCGGGATGACCGATGCCGACGAAGCTCACCTCGATGCCGACGAACACGTCCCGTCGGAGCTCCTGCGCCGCCTCCGCCGAGCACACGGCGGTCAGCGCGGCAATCTCGTCACCGCCGCTGAAAGCCGACTTCACCAGGCTGGCGCAGCCCGACGTGACCAAGCCGTCGGTGGCGACGACCAGGCGCTTGGCACCCTCACCCTGACGGAGCCAGTCGGCCGCAGCGGCCACGGGGCGCAGGATGTCGGTGCCCGGCGCGGCCGGGCTGGTCGTCCGGGCCGCGTCGAGCCAATCCCCGAGGCACCCCTCGGCCTCCTGGCGGCGGTCCTTCTGGTTGTCCGGGTTGTCGTCGTCCTTCTTCCAGTCCGTCGACCGCTCGAAGGCGCTCCACGACAGGCCCGCCGTGGTGCCGCTGAACGGAGCCACGGCTACGGTGTCCCGCCCCTCGACCGCCCGTCGGATGAACTCGTCGAGGGCGTTGCGATAGTCCGGCGCAGCGGGGCCGGTGGCCCGGGTCGAGTTGGTGACGTCGACCAGGAGTGCCGTCCGCCCAGTCGCCTCCCCGGGCTCGCCCATCCACTCGCAGGGCTTCGGGCCGCTGGGCGGCCGACACCCAACCAGCGACGGTGCGGCCAGGACTGCGACGACCACCGATACGAGCCATCGGCGTACCGCCGGCGTCATGAGTCGTCACCACTTCCGACGGGCAGGCCCTGGCTGCGCCGGAACGCGTGCAGCGCGGCCTCGTACGACTCGGCGAACTCGAACAGGCCCACGCGGGTGTGGCTCTTGGCGGCCCGGTCGAGCACGTCCGCCAGGTCGGTACGGGCCTGGTGGCGGGCGTTCTCCAACCCGGTCACCGACGCCGCGAACGGCTTGTCGGTCAGCTGCGCGGCGTACGGCAGGACCAGGTCGCCGACGTCCTGGCCGGTGAACCCGGTGAGGATCTCCCGCCAACGGGCCGCCGCCGCCTCCACGTTGTCCGCCCGCACCCGCATGAGCGAGTAGGCCAGCAGCACGTCGACCACCCGCGCGTCCGGCCGCACCCGCAGTTTCACCTGGCAGCGCAGCGAGACTCCGGCGTCGGTGAAGCAGAAATCGGCGGGCAGCGCCTCGACCATGGCCCGCTCCGCATCGAGTGCCCGGTGCGGTGCGAAGGCCCGTCCCACCTGCCAGACCACGTCCCGCACCGCGCGGCGGACGCTCTCGGAGTGCCGGTCCGCGCGGGTCCTGAGGTCGTCGAGGTCGGTCACCGCGGCCGACCAGGTCGCCTCCACCTGCACCTGGAAGTCGTACGCCTCGCCCATCGCCGGGATCGCCAGCGGCGTCCCAGCGTCGATCGACTCGGTCAGCGGGGTGATCGGGACGCTGGCGGCCGGCGAAGTCGCAGTCGCGGGCTGCTCCGAACGTGCCTCCGGACGCCGCCCTGTCAGCCGGTTCCAGAGTCGGCGCCAGAAGCCGGGCTTCCGGTCGGATTCGTACGTCGTCATCGGGTTCGGTCCTCCGTGGGTCGGTCGATGAGTTCCTTCAGCAACAGGTCTTCGGGGCGGCGGCCGTGCCACAGCCGCAGGTGCCAGAGGCCACGCTTGCGCAGCCGCCGGTCGACCAGCGTCTTGCGCACCAGGCCGGAGAGCGCCTCGGAGAGGTCCTCGTGCGGGCCACCGGGGCGGTACGGCAGCTCCAGCCACTGTCGCATCAGGTCCCAGGCCGGGTACGCGGTCGCCGGGTCGGCGAGGGCGGCCTTCCACATCCGCACCAGCGCCGGCAGCCGTTCGGGTACGACGGTTGCGTCGACCAGGAGCTGCGGCCACTCCGGGCGGTCGCGGCCGAGCAGCCGGGCGAGGAAGAGGACCGCCCAGGTGGCGTGGGTCCTGACGTCCGCCGCGTCATCGGTCAACCAGGCGTCGACGTGGTCGAAGACCAGCTCCGTCGAGCCGGCCTCCTGGTAGATGCCCGCCACCGCACGGCCGACGCTCCGGTACGCCCGCTGTCGCGGATCGGCGGCGATGACCCGCAGGTCGTGCAGGGCCACATCCGGGATGGCCACGCCCAGCTCCGTTCCGTAGACCCTGGCTGCCGTGTCGTGCAGCTCCGGGTCGTTGCTCGACACCCAGTCGCCGACCCGCCGGCGCACCCGGATGACGAATCGGTCGTTGCGGCCGACCTGCTCCAGCGCCCATGCCGCCGCCTGCCGGCGCATGCCGTTGGTGTCCAGCGCCCACGGCCGGATCAGGTCCGCCATGATCTTCTCGAAGTCGTACACGGCGAGCTTCCCCACGGCCTGCGCGGCGCGGAGCCTCATCGCGGGGCGGCCGCTCGTGACGACCCGGTCCAGCCAGTACAGCAGGACCTCCCGGGTCGTGTCGTAGTCGTTCCACGCGACATCGAGGAAGGCGTCCGAGAGCGCGGCGTTGCGCAGTTGGGCGCGGCGCGGCGACGCCTCCTTGCCGGTGCCGAGGTCGCCCAGCATGTCGGGATAGAAGAGCTTCTCCAGGCCGTCGTCGAAGACCGGCCGGGCGGGTGTGGAATCCGGTGCCTCGACGAGCCGCAGCATGCCGAGCAGTTGCTCGGCGGCGGAGAGCACGTCGACCAGCTCGATGCCGTCGAAGATCGCGTACGCCGTGCGCAGGGCCTGCCGTCGCGGGCCCCCGAAGGGGTCGGCGGCCGACGAGGCCACGAGCGCGTCCTCGAACGCCGCCCGGGCCACCGCCCGCCAGTCCGGCTCCAGGGCGGCCACCACCTCCTCGGTCGCCTTTCCCTGCCGCAGGCCCTCGACCAGGGCCCGGGCCAGTTTCACCACTCGACCGGGACGGCGGTTGATCGCGAGGTACTCCGTGGTCGCCTCGTCGGTCAGCACCGTCCGCAGCGCGTCGGGAGGAAATCCGGGCAGCTCCGTCTCCAGGTAGCGTTCGAGCACCGCCGCCGGGTCCGGCCAGTCGTGGGTGACGGCGTACCGGCTGGTTTCGGCCTCACCCGCCGACGGCCCGAGCAGCACGACGTACCCACGGCCGCCGTGCCCCACCGCTGTGCGGTAGGCCTCCACGGTCGACTCGTCGGCGAGATCCGCACCGTCGCGGACTTCGAGAACCAGACCCCAGCCGGCTGGAAAGATCGCCTCGGACTGGGACAGCACCTCACCCGCGACGACACCGTCGGGCATCACCAGCCCGCCGACCGCGACGATCCGACCCTCGGCGTACATCCGCTCCAGGAGAGCGTGACCCGCGCCCCGCCGGCCGCTGCCGTCGGGGCCCCGGACGATCACCAGCCCTTCGGTACGAAGCGTGGCGAGAGCCGATGGGAAGTTCGGCCCTTGCACATACCGTCGGCGCTGTTGCTGCAGGTCGACGCCCGTCAGCTCGTAGCGGGTGAGGGTGATCCGCTGGCCGCCCAGCTTGACCTGGACCGAGACCGCGTTCGTCCCGAAGGCCGCCGGGCCGTCGACCGTGTTCACGCGCGTGCGGTACTGGTCCCCCCGCTGGAGGTTGAAGGCCTCCGCCGGGGACTCCGCATCGTCAGGCGTCTTGCCCGACGACGGCTTGCCCAACTGCTGCTTGGGCAGCCACTCGTGCAACGTCTCCGGCCTACGGCCGTCGGCCGCACCCGGGCCGCCGTCGGCGACGTCCCTCCGGGCCACCGCCTGCTCCTGCGGCGTCGGGTCCACCGGCGCGTCGGACGACGCCCCGGGACGGTCGTCCCCGTCCGCCGGGTCGGCGGCCCCGATCTCGTCCGCCGACGGGGCTACGTCGGCCGCGCCGGCCTCCGGCGGCGGCGCCGCGACGCCGACCTGGTCGAGGTCGTCATCGCCGGTCATGCCGCGCCCCGTAGTGGTGGGAGGTGGCGTTCCTGCCGACGGCGAAACCGCCCTGGACGACGCCGGCGGAGATGTCGTACGTGTCGCCCGCGCCTCGCCCGTCCGCGCCCCGTTCGACCTCTTCAGGGGTGGCCGTGGCACGGTCGGGGCCCGGGGGGCCGGTAGAGGCG
>NZ_SMKJ01000298.1:0-8156 GCF_004348615.1 Micromonospora sp. KC207 | reverse complement strand
GCTCCCGGTGGCGGTTTCCGTCCGGGCGCACCGGCCGGCGGTGGCGGTCGTCCGGGTGGTGGCGGTCGCGGCCGTGGCGGCGGCGCCGCGGGTGCCTTCGGGCGTCCGGGTGGCAAGCCGACCCGTGGCCGCAAGTCCAAGAAGCAGCGCAGACAGGAGTTCGACAACCTGTCGGCCCCGACCATGAGCTCGGGTGCCCCCCGGGGTCAGGGTCAGGTCGTCCGGCTCTCCCGTGGCGCCTCGCTGTCGGACTTCGCCGACAAGATCAACGCCAACCCGGGTTCGCTGGTCCAGGAGATGTTCAACCTGGGCGAGATGGTCACCGCGACCCAGTCGTGCTCCGACGAGACCCTGCTGCTGCTGGGTGAGCACCTCGGCTTCGACGTGCAGATCGTCAGCCCGGAGGACGAGGACCGCGAGCTGCTCGCGCAGTTCAACATCGACCTCGACGCCGAGGTCGCGGAGGACCGCCTGGTCAGCCGTGCGCCGGTGGTGACCGTCATGGGTCACGTCGACCACGGTAAGACCAAGCTGCTCGACGCGATCCGCAAGGCGAACGTGGTCGCCGGCGAGGCCGGTGGCATCACCCAGCACATCGGCGCCTACCAGGTCCACGTCCCGCACGAGGGCGAGGACCGGGCGGTCACCTTCATCGACACCCCGGGTCACGAGGCGTTCACCGCCATGCGTGCCCGTGGTGCCCAGGTCACGGACATCGTGGTCCTGGTGGTGGCGGCCGACGACGGCGTGATGCCGCAGACCATCGAGGCGCTCAACCACGCCAAGGCGGCGGACGTGCCGATCGTGGTGGCGGTCAACAAGGTCGACAAGCCGGAGGCCAACCCCGACAAGGTCCGCCAGCAGCTGACCGAGTACGGGTTGGTCGCCGAGGAGTACGGCGGCGACACCATGTTCGTCAACGTGGCCGCGAAGCCGGGCATCGGCATCGACGAACTGCTGGAGGCGGTCCTGCTCACCGCCGACGCGTCGCTGGAGCTGACCGCTCCGATCGACGGGCCGGCGCAGGGTGTGGCCATCGAGGCCCACCTGGACAAGGGTCGGGGCGCGGTGGCGACGGTGCTGGTGCAGAAGGGCACCCTGCGGGCGGGCGACTCGATCGTCGCCGGCGGGGCGCACGGCCGGGTCCGGGCGATGCTCGACGAGAACGGCAACCAGGTCGCCGAGGCGGGTCCGGCCCGTCCGGTGCTGGTGCTCGGTCTCACCGCGGTCCCCGGGGCGGGCGACACCTTCCTCGCGGCGGCCGACGACCGTACGGTGCGCCAGATCGCCGAGCAGCGGCAGGCACGGCGGCGGGCGGCGTCCTTCGCCAACTCCCGTGGCCGGGCCACCCTCGAAACGCTCATGGAGCAGCTCAAGGAGGGCGAGAAGACCTCGCTCAACCTGGTGCTCAAGGGCGACGTCTCCGGTTCCGTGGAGGCGTTGGAGGACGCCCTGTTCAACCTCGACATCCCCGAGGAGGTCCAGCTCCGGATCATCCACCGGGGCGTGGGCGCGATCACCGAGAGCGATGTCATGCTCGCGAGCGCCTCGTCCGAGGCGGTCACGATCATCGGCTTCAACGTGCGGGCCGCCAACAAGGTCCGCGAGATTGCCGACCGCGAGGGCGTGGAGATCCGGTACTACACCGTCATCTACCAGGCCATCGAGGAGATCGACGCCGCGCTCAAGGGGCTGCTCAAGCCGGAGTACGAGGAGGTCGAGCTGGGCAGTGCGGAGATCCGCGACGTGTTCCGCTCGTCCAAGGTCGGCAACATCTCCGGCTGTATCGTCCGGTCGGGTGTCATCCGCCGCAACGCCAAGGCGCGGCTGCTGCGGGACGGGTCGGTCGTGGCGGACAACCTCACGATCAGCTCTCTCAAGCGGTTCAAGGACGACGCGACGGAGGTCCGCGAGGGCTTCGAGTGTGGTCTGACGCTGGGCGGTTACAACAACGTCCAGGTCGGCGACGTCATCGAGACCTTCGAGATGCGGGAGAAGCCGCGCGCCTGACGCGTCTGACGCACTGATCGAGGGGTTTACGCCCGAAACGGCGTAAACCCCTTGATCATGCGGGGGTCACTGCGGGTATCGTCCGGGACGATGTTCACCGGAATCGCAGTCTTCGACCTGTTGCTGCCGGGCGACTCCCGGTCGCTCAAAGCCAAGAGATCCTACGTCCGGCCGATCGTGGCGGCGCTGCGCCGCTTCGAGGTGTCGGTCGCCGAGGTGGGGGCGCTCGACCTGCACGGTCGGGCGGAGATAGCCGTGGCCGTGGTGGCTGCGGAGGGCGCGCACGTGCGCGAGGTGCTCGAATCCTGCGAGCGCCTGGTGGCGGGCCGCCCGGAGGCCGAGTTGCTGTCGGTCCGCCGACGCATGTACGGCGACGACGACTGACCGGGCGGGCGGTGCCGCCCGCACCGGCGTCGGCCCGATCGCGAAGGTAATGTTCGAACTGTTGGCCGGTCGGATCCGGTGGTGCCCCGCGCCGCCGGCCCGGCCGGGAGTCCGACGCCGTGGAGGTGGGCGAGATGACGGATCCGGCCAAGGTACGCCGGCACGCGGAGCGCATTCGCGAACTGGTCGCGTCGGTGGTGCGGAGCCAGATCAAGGACCCGCGGCTCGGCATGATCACCATCACCGACGCCCGGATCACCGCCGATCTGCGCGACGCAACGGTGTTCTACACCGTCCTCGGTGACGCGGCGGCCCAGTCCAGCACGGCGGCGGCGCTGGAGAGCGCCAAGGGCATGCTGCGCAGCACGGTCGGCAAGGCCCTCGGGCTGCGTCACTCGCCGAGCCTGACCTTCGTCCTCGACGACGTGCAGAACCAGGTCAAGCAGATCGACGACCTGCTCGCGGCGGCCCGCCACGCCGACGCCGAGGTGCAGCGCCTCGCCGCCCGGGCCAAGTACGCGGGCGAGGCCCAGCCGTACCGGCTCGACTCCGACGACGACGCGGACGACGAGGTCGCGGGCTCCGACGCCGCCGACTCCGACGCCCCGCGCGGCGCGGACCGGCGGTGACCGGCCGGGCGGCCGGGGCGGTCGCCACCGGGCCCGGGGAGGCCGACTGGGCGGCGGCCGTGGCGGTGGTGCGCGACCTGCCGGCCGACGCCCAGGTCCAGTTGATCTGCCACGTGAACCCGGACGGCGACGCGCTGGGCAGCATGCTCGGCTTCGGGCTGGGGCTGCGCCAGCTGGGCGTACGCCAGCTCCGGGCGACCTTCCCCGGCCCGCCGGAGGTGCCGGAGCCGTTCCGCGCACTGCCGGGGCTCGACCTGCTGGTCGGTGAGCAGGACGCGTACCCCGCGCCGCACCTGGTCGTCTGCTTCGACGCGGCGAGCGAGTCGCGGCTCGGCAACCTGGTCGACCGGCTGGAGACGGCCGGTACCGCGCTGGTGCTCGACCACCACGCCTCGAACACCATGTTCGGTGGGATCAACCTCGTCGACCCCCGGGCCGCCGCCACCTCGGTGGTGGCCGAGGAGTTGCTGGCCCGCCTCGGGGTGCGACTGGACGCGGGGATCGCCGAGGGCCTCTACGTAGCCCTGACCACCGACACCGGGTCGTTCCGGTTCGAGGCGACCACCCCGGCGGTGCACGAGCTGGCGGCCCGGTTGCTGGCCACCGGCATCCGCCCGGGCGACATCTCCCGCCGGGTCTTCGACACCCGGCCGTTCGGCGCGGTTCGGCTCTTCGGCGAGGTGATGTGCCGGGCCCACCTGGAGCCGGCGGAGGCCGGGGGCAACGGCCTGGTCTGGACGTACGCCACGCTCGACGACCTGGCCCGCCACGACCAGCGGCCGTACGTGCTGGAGGCGCTGATCGACTCGGTGCGGTGCACCGCCGAGGCGGATGTGAGCTGCGTGGTCAAGCAGGTCCGATCCGACGAGTGGGCGGTCTCGATGCGCAGCAAGGGCGCGGTGGACGTCAGCCGGGTCGCGGTGGCCCTCGGCGGCGGCGGGCACCGGTTCGCGGCCGGCTTCAGCGGCCGGGGCACGGCCGAGGACGTGGTGGCGAGCATCCGCGCGGAGCTTGGCAAGGCGCTGATCGAGGGTTAGATCAGGGGCGACTGCGGGGGTGGTCGCTCTTCCCGCGTTCATTGACGGCGGGGAGAATCGTGGGATGGAGCACCCGAGCGAGCTCTCCGTCGCGGAGCCCCGAGCCTGGGACCGCCCCGTGGTAACCGTCCCGGTGCTGGTCTGCCTCTCCCTGGTGGGCGGGCAGCTGCCCTCGTTCTCCGCGTCGGCGAACCTCTACACCCTCGGCACCGGGGGAGCACTGATCTGGCTGGGCCTGGGCAACAGGGTGCCGCGCCGGCCCACGCCGCGTCGGCTCGGCGCGGGGGCCCTCTGGTGGGTGCTCCCGGCGGCCGTGTTCGGCGTCTTCGAGGGGGTCACCTTCGTCCTGGCCGCCGGCGACGAGTTTCCCACCTTCTCCCGGCTGGCCGATCCACTGCTGGAGAACGAACTGGTCCGCTCCGCGGCCTGGTTCGCCTGGCTGGCCGCGTTCTGGGGGTTGGTGCGGCGATGATGCGCGCGCTTGCCATCGCCGGCTTCCTCACCGCCCTGACGCTCCTCGCCGCCGTCGAGTGGGCGGCCCGTCGCCCGGGCTCGCGCATCCCGTCGCTGGCCGAGGTCTGCGCCTACGTGATGCGGTACGAGGTGGGTCCGGTCCCCGTCGGCCGGATCGGCCTGTTCGGCTTCTGGTGGTGGCTCGGCTGGCACTTCCTCGCCCGCTGACGGTTGTCGACCGGCTTCCGCGGGCGCTTCCGCCGTGTCCAGATGGCGGGAACAGCGGGCAGCATGTGGACCTGAACGATAACTTGGGAATCGATCGGCGCCGCGGCTGCGGCGCAGGTCGGCAGGCGGTGGCGTCTCACCCGACGCTGCCTCCCCCAGGGTCGGACCGACCCGGGCGCACGCCGCCAGACCGGCCGCTCCGGTGACCCCGGACCGCCGTCGGGCGTCCAGCACGACCGGCCGTCGGGCCATCGCGTCCCATGACCCGCATCCCTGAAGGGGGAACCCATGTCGAGCAAGCCCAAGCCCGAGAACACCGACGAGGCGCGCGAGCAGGCCCGCCGCGCACTCCAGACGTCGATGGACACCCGCCAGTGATCCAGTCCGACCGGCGGTGATGCCGCCGACGTCCCGCGCCGCCGGCATCACCGCCCACCCGGTCCCGCTCGACCGGCACGCCCCCTGACTACCCATGCCCTGGCTGCCGCGCCCCGGGCGCAAGGGTAAGGAATAGCTTGTCTTGCAGCCCTTACCTGGGCCGTGCCAGGATTGGCGGCGATGACTGAGTCCGCCGTCGCCTCGCCCACCGCCGTCGCCTCGCCGCGCCGGATCGCCGCGCTGACCGTGCCGGCCCTGGTGGTGCTCGCCGCCGAACCGCTCTACGTGCTGGTCGACACGGCGGTGATCGGTCACCTGGGCCGGGTGCCCCTGGCCGCGCTCGCCGTAGCCGGCACCGTGCTGACGTTGATCGCCTGGCTGGGCTCCGTGCTGGCGTACGGGATCACCGGGCGGGCCGCCCGCCGCTTCGGTGCCGGCGACCGGGCCGCCGCGGTCGCCGAGGGGGTGCAGGCGTCCTGGCTCGCGCTCGGGGTGGGGGTGCTGGTCGCGGCCGGGATGCAGGTCGGCGCGGGCCCGCTGGCCGAGGCGCTCGCCGGCCCCGGGGAGGTCGCCGAGGCGGCAGCACGGTGGCTGCGGGTCGCCGCGCTGGGCGCCCCCGGCCTGCTGCTCGCCGCCGCCGGCAACGGCTGGCTGCGCGGCGTGCAGGACATCCGCCGGCCGCTGTGGTTCGTGCTCGGCCCCAACCTGCTCTCCGCGCTGCTCTGCGTTTTGCTGGTCTATCCGGTCGGGTGGGGGCTGACCGGCTCGGCGGTGGCGAACGCGCTGGCCCAGACCCTCTCCGGTGCCCTGTTCGCCGCCGCCCTGGCCGGCGAGCGGGTGGCGCTGCGCCCCCGGCCCCGGGTGATCCGCCAGCAGTTGCTGCTCAGCCGCGACCTGCTGATCCGGGGCGTCGCCTTCCAGGCCAGCTTCCTGTCCGCCACCGCCGTGGCCGCCCGGTTCGGGGCGGCGGCGGTCGGCGCGCACCAGATCGCCGTACAGCTGTGGTTCTTCACCGCCCTGATGCTCGACGCCCTCGCGATCGCCGCGCAGGCGCTGGTCGGGGCGGCGCTCGGGGCCGGCGACGCCGCCGGGGCGCGCGCCCTGGCCCGCCGGATGGCGTTGCTCGGCGCGGTCTGCGGGGTGGCCTTCGCGGGGCTCATCGCGGCCGGGGCCGGCCTCGTGCCCGGCCTGTTCAGCTCCGATCCGCAGGTACGCGAGCAGGCCATGGTCGCCTGGCCGTGGCTGGTGGCGTTGCAGCCGATCGGCGGCGTGGTGTTCGCCCTCGACGGGGTGCTGATCGGCGCGGGGGACGTCCGCTATTTGCGCGACCTCACGATCGTCGCCGCGTTCGGCGGGTTCCTGCCGGCGATCTGGCTGGCGTACGCGTGCGACCTGGGCCTCGGCGGCATCTGGGCCGGGCTGACCCTGTTCGTGCTGCTGCGGCTGGCGGCCCTGCTGCTGCGGCTGCGCTCCGGCGGCTGGGCGGTCGTCGGCGCGGTGCGGGGGTAAGGATAGGGCCCCCTGTTAACGCATACGGTAGAGAGGGGCGCCCTTCTCACCCCCGCACCGGCGCGCACGCCTGCACGCGGGTGCGGTCCGGGGCGCGGGCGGGTCAGTCAGCAGGTGCCGGGGACGCGGGCGGCCCGCTCCGGATCGAAGACCTCCGTCAGGGGCACCCGACCGGCCGGCCCGCCCCGCGACCGGTACCGCCCGGGTTCCACGTCGAGTCGGCCCGTCTGGCCCAGCTCGTCGCACATGGCGTTCCAATGAAGGGCCTCGGCGGAGGCCAGCCAGAGGCCCCGCGCCCCGGGCACGACGTCGTCGGGGTGGGGGAACTGCCAGACCAGAGTGTCCCGGACGACCACCAGGTTGGCCTCGGGCGGTGCCTCGCCGGCCAGCCGTTCGAAGGCGTACACCCAGGAGAACCTCGTGGTGACCGCCAGCACGCGGACCCTGCTGTCGTCCTCGGTGGCCTGGTAGGAGACCTTTCCCGAGACCCTGATCTCGTCGACGCGGCGGTACTCCCGAGCGAACTGGGTGGTGAAGAGCCGCCGCCTGCTGTCGGAGAGGAGCGGCGTGAGGTCCGTGCGGGCGTCCTCCGCCAGCACGGCGAGGAACGGGCCGGGATCACCGCGCAGCATGGTGTCGGCCAGGCGGCTCTCGACCAGTGCCCGCCGGGTCGTGTCGAGCGCCGCGCGCACCTGCGCCTCGCTGAACGGGCCCGTGGCCCGGGCCGGAGGCAGCGCGATGCCCCGCTCCCCGACGGCGAAGCCGGCGGCGGGGGTGCCGGCGAAGTAGTCCCGCGGCCCGCTGGCGAAGGGTGCCGGCGTCGGCGCGGTGGCGGTGCGTACGCCCTCGGTGACGGTGCCGACGACGACCGCCGTCGCACCGAGCAGGCCCGCCGCGCCTAAGGCGACGACGGCGACGAGGAGCTTCCCGCGATGCCGGCCCCAGGCCAGCCGCCGCCGCTCCGACCGGTCCAGCACCTGCTCCGTGCCCACCTGGCGCATCCAGTCCGGCACCCGCAGGTCCTCGTCGACGCGGGAGGCGGGCGACCGATTCGGCCCGGGGGCGCCCGGGTCGTGGGTGGGTGCCGCGCGGGGCGGCTGCGGGTCGGTCATCGCGCGAATCCTGGTCTACGGCGGGACGAAGGCGCATGATCTTCGCACCCGCCACCCCGTCCGCGCAGCTCGATTCCGCCGAGCCGCCCCGATCGTCGCAGCCCGGTCGGTCCTGCCGGCCCGCGGGCACTGCCGCCGGTGGCGGAACCGGTCGCGCCCGGGCTCACAGCTCTCCGGCCCGCAACCTCGCGAACAGGTAGGCGGTGCCCGCGACGAGGATTGTCGCCACCACGGCGACGACCACGAACGACGTGATCGCCGCCACGGCGGGCCGTCGCTCGCTGAACCGGCTCCGGTCCCGCCAGCGCCACAGCGCCCGCCGGGCCTCCCGCAGCCGCGGCGTGGCCTCCACCAGGCCGGACAGGCGCCGGCCGAGGGTCGACCGGGGTGGCGGGGGGTTGCGCATCCACTCGGGC
>NZ_SMKJ01000297.1:0-8228 GCF_004348615.1 Micromonospora sp. KC207 | reverse complement strand
GGGTCGGCCGGGTGGCCGACCCCGTCACCCCCGCCGCCGAGACCCGCCACGACGCCGACGACCCCGCCCACGGCGCCACCCGCTCCGCCACCGGGGACGCCCCGACCAACCACCTCCCCGGCGGGCTGCTCGTCTCGGACCGGGGCTACACCCTCACCCCGCTGACCGCACCGGCCGGCGAGTTCGCCTTCCGGATCACCGGCCCCGACGGGCAGCCGGTCACCCGCTACGACGTCGCGCACGACAAGCGGATGCACCTGATCGTCGCCCGGCGGGACCTCTCCGGCTTCCGGCACGTCCACCCGGAGGCGGGCCCGGACGGCACCTGGCGGGTCGCGTCCCCGCTCGCCGGCCCCGGCGTCTGGCGGGCGTTCGCCGACTTCACCCCGACCGGCGGGCCGGCGCTCACCCTCGGCGTCGACGTCACCGTGCCCGGCGCGCTCGACGCCCGGCCGCTGCCGCCGCCCGCCACCGTCGCCACCGTCGACGGCTACACCGTCACCCTGGCCGGCACGGCGCAGCCCGGCCGCGCCTCCCGGCTCACCCTGACCGTCAGCCGGGACGGCACCCCGGTCACCGACCTCCAGCCGTACCTCGGGGCGTACGGGCACCTGGTGGCCCTGCGCCAGGGCGACCTGGCGTACCTGCACGTGCACCCGGAGGGGGCGCCCGGCGACGGGACGACCCCGGCCGGGCCGGCGGTGACCTTCTCCGCCGAGTTCCCGTCGGCCGGCAGCTACCGGCTCTACCTGGACTTCCGGCACGGCGACGCGGTGCGTACCGCCGAGTTCACCGTCGTCGCCGGCACCCCCGCCGTGGCCGCGCCGGACGCGCCCGGCGCACCGACGGCGACCGGCACGCCGGCCGCCACCAGCGCCCCGACCGCCGACGCCGGCCACGGCGTCCCCGGTCACGGGCACGACTGACGGGAGGCAGCGATGACCTTGCCCGCGCGACCGCTACCGGTCGCACCGCACCGGATCGAGCTGATGATCGGCGGCATGACCTGCGCGTCCTGCGCCGCCCGGATCGAGAAGAAGCTCAACCGGATGAACGGCGTGACCGCCACGGTCAACTACGCCACCGAGAAGGCCACCGTCTCGTACGCCGACGAAGTCACCCCCGACGACCTGATCGCCACGGTCGAGAAGACCGGGTACACGGCCGCCCTGCCGCCGCCGCCCTCGGCCGCGCCGCCCGCCGCCGAGCCGGCGGACGAGCTGCGCGGGCTGCGTACCCGGCTGTGGGTCTCCGCCGCCCTGGCCGTGCCGGTGATCGTGCTCGCCATGGTCCCGACCTGGCAGTTCGACTACTGGCAGTGGCTGTCGCTGACCCTGGCCGCCCCGGTCGTGGTCTACGGCGGCCTGCCGTTCCACCGGGCCGCGCTGGTCAACCTGCGGCACGGCGCGGCCACCATGGACACCCTCGTCTCGCTGGGCACCCTGGCCGCGTTCGGCTGGTCGGTGTGGGCGCTGTTCCTCGGCGACGCCGGCGTGCCGGGGATGACGCACCCGTTCCGGTTCGACATCACCCGCACCGACGGGGCCGGCAACATCTACCTGGAGGCGGCGGCCGGGGTGACCGTGTTCCTCCTCGCCGGCCGGTACTTCGAGGCCCGGTCCAAGCGGACCGCCGGGGCCGCGCTGCGCGCCCTGCTGGAGCTGGGCGCGCGGGACGTCGCCGTGCTGCGGAACGGGGTGGAGACCCGGGTCCCGGTGGACCGGCTCGCCGTGGGGGACCGGTTCGTGGTCCGCCCTGGCGAGAAGATCGCCACCGACGGGGTGGTCGACGAGGGCACCTCGGCCGTCGACGCCAGCATGCTCACCGGCGAGTCCGTGCCGGTCGAGGTCGGCCCCGGCGACACCGTGGTCGGCGCGACCGTGAACGCCGGGGGCCGGCTGGTGGTCACCGCGACCCGGGTCGGCGGCGACACCCAGCTCGCCCAGATGGCGCGGCTCGTCGAGCAGGCCCAGACCGGCAAGGCGGCCGTGCAGCGGCTGGCCGACCGGATCTCCGGGGTGTTCGTGCCGACCGTGATCGCGCTCGCCGCCGGCACCCTCGGCTGGTGGCTCGGCGCGGGGGCCGGCCCGACGGCCGCGTTCACCGCCGCCGTGGCGGTGCTGATCATCGCCTGCCCGTGCGCTCTCGGCCTGGCCACCCCGACCGCGCTGCTGGTCGGCACCGGGCGCGGCGCGCAGCTCGGCATCCTGATCAAGGGCCCGGAAATGCTGGAGTCCACCCGGCAGGTCGACACGGTGGTGCTGGACAAGACCGGCACCGTCACCACCGGGCGGATGTCCCTGGTCGACGTGCTTGCCGCCGAGGGCGAGGACGCCGCAGAACTGCTCCGGCTGGCCGGGGCGCTGGAGGCGGCGAGCGAGCACCCGATCGCCCGGGCCGTGGCCGCCGGGGCCGCCGACGCAGGACCGCTCGCCCCGGTCACCGGCTTCGCCAACGTCGAGGGGCTCGGCGTCACCGGCACGGTCGACGGCCGCGAGGTGATCGTCGGGCGGCTCCGGCTGCTGCGGGAGCGCGGGCTCGACGTACCGGAGGAAATCGAGCGCACGGTGACCGGCGCGGAGGCCGCCGGCCGGACGGCGGTGCTGGCCGGCTGGGACGGCCGGGCCCGGGGGGTCCTCGCGGTCGCCGACGTGGTGAAGCCGACCAGCGCGGCGGCCGTCGCCGGCCTGCGCGCCCTCGGCCTCACCCCGGTCCTGCTCACCGGCGACAACGCCACTGTGGCGCGGGCGGTGGCCGCCGAGGTCGGCATCGCCGAGGTGACCGCCGAGGTGCTGCCCGCCGACAAGGTGGACGTGGTGAAGAAGCTCCAGGCCGACGGCCGGATCGTGGCGATGGTCGGCGACGGGATCAACGATGCCGCCGCGCTCGCCCAGGCCGACCTGGGCCTGGCCATGGGCACCGGCACCGACGTGGCGATCGAGGCCAGCGACCTGACCCTGGTCCGGGGTGACCTGGCCGCCGCCGTGGACGCGATCCGGCTGTCCCGCCGCACCCTGGCGATCATCAAGGGCAACCTGTTCTGGGCCTTCGTCTACAACGTGGCCGCCCTCCCGCTGGCCGCCGCCGGCCTGCTCAACCCGATGATCGCGGGTGCCGCGATGGCGTTCTCCTCGGTCTTCGTCGTCGCCAACAGCCTCCGCCTGCGCCGCTTCCAGCCGGCCCTCAAGCCCTGACCTGGCCGAGGGATTCGGCGTCGCGCGCGCCGGGCCGGCGGGGGCCGGCCCGGCGCGCGCGTTCGTGACCCGGCGGGCCGGTACGCCGGAGCGTGACGGCGACCGGCATGCTGGGACGGTCCACGACCGAACGGGGAGAACATGTCTCGTCATGCCGTGACCGCGCTCCGTGCCACCGCACTGGTGGCCCTGGCCGCGCTCGCCGCCGGCTGCCAGTCCGACGACACCGCCGACGACCCGGCCGCCGCGCCCGTCACCACCGCCTCGACCGCGCCACCCGCCTCGACCGAGCCGTTTGCCGCCACGTCGACGCCCGCCGTGACGGCGGCCAACACCGCCGAGGTGTGCGGGGAGGTCGACCGGCTGATTCTCGCCGGGAGCAAGAAACTCGCCGCCGACTCGGCCGAAGCCACCCGGGACAAGGCCACCGCCGACGAGCTCAACTCCCGGCTCAAGCAGACCATCGCGGGGCTGGCCGGCGACGTACGCGAGCAGGCGGCGCGCGCCGAGGACCCGGAGATCGAGAAGCTGATCGCGGACGTCGCGAAGCAGCTCGACGGGGGCGCGAAGGCGGCCAGCCCGGCCAAGTGGATGGGCGACACGTTCGTCGACATCCCGCCGAGGCTGGCCCGGGAGTGCCACGCCTGACTCCGCCCCCTAGAACGGTCTGCTTCTCCCCAGCGGCAGGCACAGCAGAAAGCCGCCCCACCATCTCCTTCGGGAGCGGTGGGGCGGCTTTCGTCGTTCAAGGCTGCTGGTCGACTGCTGCGGCGATCCAGTCGGGGATCGGGGGGTACCTGCCACTCCCACGGCCCGTACCAGCGGGCGTCGGTGTACCGAGCCCCGTACGGCCCGTGGGTGCCGGGGTGCTCCTCACGCGTCGGCCGCGCCCCGTCGGCGCGTCCCGGCGGGTGGTCGGAGCCGGTGCGCCGTACCCGACACCCGGGCCGGGGCGGACCCGGTCGGGCCCAGCGCCGCCCGGTCGGCGGCGACGGTTCCGCTGGCCCAGCCCTCCTCGTCGGCGACAGCGAGCCGCTTGCTGGTCACCCCGGGGAACAGGTCGTCCAACCGGTCCCGCACCGCGGTCGCCCGGGAAGCGAGCACCGGCAGCAGCCGCTCCGCGCCCCGATCCCGAACCGCCTCCCGGCCGGCCTCGTCGGCGGCGGCCCGCAGCCGTTCGCCGACGCGCAGCGCGAACGCGTTGAGGAACGACTCGTCGTACGCCTTCGTGCGCCGGCTGCCGCCCCGTGTGCGGCGTTCGGCGCGGCCCCGCAGCATCGCGGCGGTGGCCTGCACCAGCAGCGACGTGTAGAGCAGCTCGACGGCGGCCAGGTCGGCGGGGAAGCCGAGCACGGTCGCGAAGCCCAGGTCGTCGGACCACACCGACTCGCACCGGTTCGCCGCCGCCACCTCCTGCACCAGCAGCGCCTTCGCCCCCGGGTACGGCGGCTCGGTGTCGAGCCGCACCCCGCCGGGCACGTCGCCCCGTTCGGCCGTCGCCTCGATCAGGGCCGCGTCGATGCTGTGCCGGGCCATCAGCTCCTGCGCCTTGCCGGTCAGCGCCTCCGCCTCCGCCGGGAAGGTGGTCGACTCGGCCTTGGCCAGCAGCGCCCGCACCCGGTCGAGCATCCGCGACCCGCTCCCGCCGTGCCCGACGGCCGTCGCCGGGGCGGTCGTGCCGGGCGGCGGGCGCAGCACCGCGATCGGCGGCAGCCCCTCCACCAGCGCCAGCACGTCGACGGCGTCGCGCAGGGCAGCGATCCGGTCGGTGCGCTCCCGGGCCGCCCAGGCCGTCAGGTGCCGCCGGTCGTCGTCCCACCACACGGCCGCGTCGAGGCTGGCGAGTTGGTCGTCCCACCAGCCCGGCACGGGGTCGGGCTGGACCCGGCGCTGGGCGGCGGCCAGGTCGGCCACGAGCCGACCGGCCGACGGGCCGAGCCGGCGGGTCGCGATCCGGGCCAGGTCGACGGGCTGCCAGCCCCGGGGCCAGAGCCGGCCCACGCTGCGCACCAGGCGGGCGGTCAGGGCGGCGTCCACCGCCGCCGGGCCGTCCGGTAAGCCGGCGCCGACCACGAGCCGGTCCAACTGCCGCTCCGCGGCGCGTACGTCGGTGCCGCGCGCCGCCGCGAGGGCGTCGGCGATCAGCGCGTCGGCGTCCGGCACAGGGTGCTCCTCATGATCAGTGGCGGAACGGTCCGCCGGGAAACCGTACCGCCGGGGGCGCACCGGCCGGGCGTGAGCGCCGACACCGCCGGCGAAATGCCCGCCGGGACGGTCATCCGCTCCGGGTCGCCGTCCGTATCCAATCGTGCACGAGTGCGGAATCCATCCGTGCAACAACAGCGGACCGACGGGACGGAGCGCGACGTGTCGAGTCGTACCCATGGCACGGACGGCCGGGGCGTCCACCGTCGGCGGCGCGCCGCCGCCCGGACCGGGCCGGTGGTCGCGTGCGCCGCCCTGGCCGTGGCCGTCCTGGTCACGGTCGGTGCCGGGGCCGTCCGGTGGGGCGGGCCGGACCCGGCGGGCCGGCCGGTCGCCGCCGCAGGGGTCGCCGCGCCCACCCGGGCCGTTCCGGTCACCCCGGCCCCGGCCCGGTCCACGACCCCGGCCGCGCCGGTGCCGGCCGACATCACCTTTCCGCCCCGGGGCACGGGGAAATTCCGCGCCGCCACCCTCCGGGGCGCCGTCGCCGGGCGCGCCGGTGAGCTGCTGCGCTACCGGGTCACCGTGGAGGACGGCATCGACGGCGTCGACGTGGAGCGGTTCGGCCGGGAGGTGGGGGCCATCCTCGCCGACCCCCGGGGGTGGACCGGCGCGGGCCGGTGGCGGCTGCAACGCGTCGGCCCGGACGACCCGGCCGACTTCACCGTCGCGCTCACCACCCCGGTCACCCGGGGCGTGCTCTGTGGGGACGTCACCGACCACTACACGTCGTGCCGCAACGGCGACCGGGTGGTGATCAACGTGGCCCGCTGGGCGGGCGGTGTGCCGCAGTTCGCCGGCGACCTGGACACCTACCGTCGGTACCTGCTCAACCACGAGGTGGGTCACCGGCTCGGCCGGGGGCACGAACTGTGCCCGCGCGCCGGAGGGCCCGCGCCGGTGATGCAGCAGCAGACCCTGGGCCTGCACGGCTGCGTCCCGAACGCCTGGCCCGAGGTGGACGGCGCCGTCTTCACCGGCCCCCCGGGCCAGTACGACGACCCGGTACCGGCCGGCTGGTGAGGCCGGTCGACCATGGTGGAGCCGAGCGCGGCGCGCTCACTCGTGCTTCGCTGACCCCTCGTCCCGCCGGGGGAAGGACGCCCAGATGTGTTTCGCGCCCTCGGTGGCGTACCAGCCGACGTCCAGCGAGAAGGCCCGGGCCAGCTGGAGGCCGCGACCGCCGGCCCCCAGCGGGCGGGTCTCGGCCATCTCGGGCACGGTGGTCAGGTCGTGGTCGGCGACGTCGAGGATGAACAGGTCGTCGTCGCGCAGCAGCCGGACGGTGGTCGGCGGCAGCCCGTGCAGCAGGGCGTTGGTGGCCAGTTCGGTGGCGACAAGCACGACCCGCTCGGGGATGTCGTCGAGTTCCTCGCCCTCGGCGAGCGCGTGCCCGTTCAGCGCCTCGTGCAGGGACGCTCGGAGGCCACGCAGCTCAGCCCCGCCGGCCAGGGCCCAGCGCCGGATCTCGACGGCCCGGGGTGGTGGCGACGACGTGTGCAGCGATCCCATGACCTGGCATTACCCGGGGTGCTCGCCGTTCACGCGGCGGGGCCCGGCGGTCCGCGTCGTTCGTCGTTCGGGCGACACCGGAAGGTCCATGGAGTGGCGCAGCATCGGCGGGTGGAGGGTGGTCGCCGGTCCCCGCCGGTAGAGCATCGCCGGACGGCCGACGCCGGAGGAGGTGCGCTGCCCGGTCGGGGTGAGGAAGCCGTCGGTGCCGAGGACCTTGCGGCTGAAGTTCCGGTGGTCGAGCCGGGCGCCCCAGAGCGACTCGTAGACGGTGCGTAGCTCGGCGATGGTGAACTCCGGGCCGCAGAAGGCGGCGGCCAGGGTCGTGTACTCCAGCTTCCCGCGCGCCCGTTCGACGGCGGCGGCGAGGATCTGCCCGTGGTCGAAGGCCAGGTCGGCCGCCGGGTCGAGCATTTGGTCCACCGGCTCCCAGGAGGCGGCGGTGGCGTCCGACCCGGCCTCGGGCACCGGCAGGTCGGGGGCGACGGCGAGGTAGGCGACCGTCACCACCCGGCCACTCGGGTCGCGGTCGGGGTCGCTGAACACCGCGAGCTGCTCCAGGTGTACGCCGGCGAGCCCGGTCTCCTCCCGCAGTTCCCGGGCGGCGGTGTCGTCGACCGTTTCGCGGGGCCGGACGAAACCACCAGGCAGCGCCCGGTGCCCGCGGAACGGCTCGTTGCCCCGGTGGACGGTGAGCACCTGGAGGCTCCCCTCGCGGACGGTGAGGATCGCCAGGTCGGCGGTGAGTCGTAGTTGTTCGTGCGAGCGTCGGGTCATACCGACAGGCTAATACCGTCGGCTTGACACAAACAGATTCCGTTGCTTACTGTCTGAGGGACAGTATTTGCGACGTCGTACCGGCGTCGAGGTGGCGGAGCCGATCCGGACGGTGTCCGACCACATTGGACGATGGAGCTTCGCCCCTAAGGCGCGCCTGCCCCGGCGGACGGCTCCGTCGTTCGGCGCGACGGCGTTCCACCACGGCACGACCGCCGCGCCGCCCGCGCCCAACTGGCACCGTGAAGGCACGAAAGGCGGTCGTACCGCCGATCTCTCACCGTTACCGTTCGGTCCACCTTCCGCAACGCGGACCCCGCACCGCCTCCCGGCTACCCGCCGGCACCCCCTCCCCTGACTCCGGACGCGCCCCGCGCCACGCGCGTCGAGATCGAGGTGACACCCGTGACCCATCGGCCATCCCGCCGTACCCCGGCCCTGCTCGCCGCGCTGCTCGCCCTGCTCTCCGGGCTGCTTGCCGCTTGCGCCGACGAGGCGCGCGCGCCCGTCGCGACGACCGGCGCCCCGGCGGCGCCCGCC